>CAYVLC010000064.1:0-15107 GCA_964452155.1 uncultured Dysgonomonadaceae bacterium | reverse complement strand
GGAGAGTGCTTTTCTTCGCGGATAAGTGCCCTCCTTAAGTCTGGAGAGTGCTTTTCTTTGCGGATAAGTGCCTGCTACCTCTCCTCGAACCCTTTATGCATGCGGGGATGGTGTTTGCAGCCTATATTTCGTTGTGGAATCTATGCATTCAGGTTTCAGTAGCTATGCAAAAGAACCAAATTCATAGTAATAAGCATGCAATAAGAGAAAAAGAGATTAGATATCTCTATTTTTATAGTCAAATACAGCAAAGGGCATCTCGCTTCTGCCCAATGTATGGATATTATAGCCATGCTTGTTTCTTTCGTACCTCATTTTGCTGTAATTTTGCACTCATTAAAATCACATCTCATTACATTGTATATGAAAAAAACCCGCATTGCCCTCCTCATTGGTATTTTGGCTATTTCGTTGTTTCCCGTTATTGTTGGTATGCAGCTTACACCAGGGCTCACATCGGCTTTCTACCGAATGGCCATTGCTGCCGTGGCATTGCTAAGCTATGTAACAATAACTAAATCGCTGAAAGTGCCATCTTGGCAAACGGGTCTATTGGCTACTGCTTGCGGGGTGTTGTTTGCAGCCGATATTTCGTTTTGGAATCTATCCATTCAGCTATCAACTGCTACGCAGGGAACATTGCTTACCAACCTTGCACCAATATGGGTAGGGGTAATTGCTTTTTTGTTTTTCAAAAACAAACCCAGGCGCTCATTTTGGTTGGGCACAGTGGTTGCGATGGTGGGGATAGCCATTTTTATTGGTATCAATGTTTTTCTAACCCTCTCTTTCGATAGGGGTTTTATGTTGGGCATCTTTTCTGGATTCTTCTATGCGCTCTATATTCTTTTGAGCAAACAGGTTTTAAACAAAATGGAGGTAGTGTCGTTCATCACAATTAGTTCTACAAGTAGCGCCTTGTTTCTGCTCATCATTAATATTGCAGCTGCGCAACCTTTGTGGGGGTTTTCTGCCAATGCTTGGATTTCTTTGTTCATACAAGGTCTGGTTAGTCAATTGCTCGCTTGGTTACTCATTAGCTATGCTACCAAGCGCATGCGAGCCACTCGTCTTTCGCTCTCATTGTTGAGCCAGGTGGTGTTTGCTAGCATTTTGGCATGGTTCATTCTCGATGAGGTCATCACCATTGAAAAGGCTATTGGTGGCGTACTTATACTGATAGGTATTGCCATCACCTTTTATGAGAAGAAGGCTGTTAGAGAAACATACAAAAAGATGTAGCTACTGGTTTGGGCCCTGCACGTATTTAATAACGAAGCCCGCTCATGCAGTTCATGCATGGCGGGCTTCGTGGTTTTATGTAGGCATTTTACGGAACAGGGGGGGGAGAGAGGTTACTCTTCGGCATTGTCTGTCATATAGAACAGCAAGTTGGCCCCATCCATTATATCTTTGTGCGAAATAGTTCTGCTGGTGTATGGCTGGCCATTCAGCTCTATTTTCTCTACATATAGGTTGTTTACCGATAAGTTTTGGGTTCGCATTGTAAATGTTTTTCCGTTGGGCAATGGAATTGTAGCTGCTGGCACTTGTGGTGCCCCAATTACATACTCCCCACTAACGGGGTTGAGTGGATAGAAACCCAGTGACGAGAAAAGAAACCAAGCCGACATTTGTCCGCAATCGTCGTTGCCAATCAATCCATCGGGTTGCGCTCTGTAGAAGTCTGTGCTTATTTGTCGAATGCGTTTTTGTGCTTCTTTCGGCCTGTCTATATAGGGGTATATGTAGGTAACATGATGGCTTGGCTCGTTGCCATGCGCATATTGGCCAATAAGGCCTGTCACGTCAGACAAGGTTCCGGTTGTACTCTTTGTTGTGTAAAAAAGCGAGTCTAAGATAACACCAGCCTCCTCTTTGCCACCCATCAGATCTATGAGCCCAGGAATGTCTTGCAACACGTGCCAGGTATATTGCCTAGCATTGCCCTCGGTGTAGTGTCCACCTATCTGAGAGTCGGCGTGTGCCAATTCGTAAGGGTCAAATGGTGTCATAAAGTTGCCCTTGCTATCTTTTGGGCGCACAGCTTTCGATTCTTTGTCATATACGTTCTTGTAAAACTCCGAACGGTTCATGAAAAACCTATAATCTTCATCCTTGTTCATCTCCTTTGCCATCAATGCGGTGGCATAGTCGTTAAAACCAGATTCCATAACACGCGATACCGATTCTAGTTGCACCAAATCATAAGGGTAGTAGCCATATTTATCGTATATCTCCCAATTGGCTTTTGGGTGGGTGCTAGTTACAATAGATTTCTTTATTTCGTTGTAGGCCCGTTCGCTATCGAAACCCTCAAAACCTTTCAGATAAGCATCCACAATCATTGGCACCGAGTGATTGCCAATCATGGTGTAGGTCTCTTGTCCCCACAATGCCCACACTGGCAGATGTCCTTGTTGCTCGCTATAGTCGAGCATAGAGTTGACCATGCCAGGCACTATTTCGGGGCTCAATATTGTGTACATAGGGAAGGCAGCCCGAAAAGTATCCCATTGCGATAGGGTAGAGTAGTGCAACCCATCTGACGATTGCGAAACCTGCCGGCTTGGGCCAACATATTTGCCATCAACATCGGCAATATTGTTGGGCTGAATGAATAGGTGATAAATGGCTGTATAGAAATTTACCTTCTGCTCGTCTGTTCCTTCTATGTGTATGCGCGACAGGTATTTGTTCCACTCTTTCACTGCATCTTCACGCACAGAGGCAAAGTCCCAATGAGGCACTTCGGCCTGCATATTGGCTTTTGCACCTGCAATACTTGTTGACGACATGGCAATCTTCATATTCAGCTCTTCGCCCTCTTGCATATCGAAAGTGAGAATATAGCGCGGAGCTTTCTCTTGTGGGTCTTGTTTGGCCAGCTCTTCTTTGGTAATGATTGGTTTGTCAAATTCTATAACAAAGTAGTATTCTCTGTTTACCCATTCGGCTCTCTTTGTGTAGCCCGAGATGGTTCTCTCGTCTTCAAAGTTAATTTCATTGGCCAATATGTGGCGGTGCACATGCTCTTTGCGCCACACCAGTCCGCTCTGAAAATCGGCAAGTATATTGGCTGGTTTATCTTTGTTGAACACATATTTGTGGAAAGCCACATGCGGCGCAGCCGTAATTTCTACTTTCACATCATTGTCGGTAAGTTGCACCGCGTAGTATCCTGGCGATGCCTCTTCGCTCATCAGGTCGTATTTGCTATGCAAATTGTCGCGCTTGTGGCCCGAGAAGGGTTGCATGAGCAAATCGCCCAAGTCTATGCCACCCGTTCCATTCAGTCGGGTTTGCGAAAACCCTGTGATGGTGCTGTCGCCATATACATAGCCTGCACAATACTCCCAAGAGAAATTGCCCGTCTCTGGTCCTGGTTGCACCATGCCCAGCGGATAGGTTGCACCCGGAAATGTGTGTCCTGTGAATGCAGTGCCAATAAATGGATCTACAAACTGTGTGTAATCTGCCTCTTCGATCACTATGTCTTGCTTTTTTGAGGTGCAAGACAATGTGGCGACAAAGGCGATGATTGTAAATAAAAATAACTTCTTCATCTTTATATGATTTTTATATTGAGTGACTTTAATTTGTTTTTGCTATTGCACCGCATAGATTCTAAATAGGCGCAAGTGCAATCTTTGGTGTAGGCCAAGTTAGTGTTCTTTTTTGGCTCTCATCGAATCCCAAACCAAATAAGCACACAATAGCACAAACATACCCAATGCCAACCAAATGGCACCATTGCTGTTTGCCCAAGCTTCGTTTATCCAGTTGTAGCTGTTTTTGATTTGCATCATCTCTTGCGGATTTACAATTCCCTGAGCTTTGATGGCCGCATCGGCAGGTATGTCTTGTATAAACTTGATGGCCGCACTCACCACTCCCATTAGTGCACCACCGGCAATAAGTCCAGATGCCAAGAGAGTTCCTCTTTCGTGTCGTGCAGTGTTCAATAGTGCATCATTGCTGCGCGAAGAGATATACCAGCTAATGCCACCACCTATCACAAGCGGGATATTCAATTCGAAAGGAATAAACATTCCCAAGGCAAAAGCCAATGCGGGTATCTTCAAGAATGTAAGCACAATGGCAAGCAGTGCTCCTGCAGCATACAATATCCAAGGTGCACCTGTTCCAGACATAAGCGGGTCTATCACGGCTGCCATGGCATTTGCCTGAGGGGCAACCAATGAACCCTCGCCCACAAAACCATAAGTTTTGTTGAGTAGCATAATTACTCCACCCACTGTAGCGGCCGAGACTAATGTTCCCAGAAACTTCCAGGTCTCTTGCTTCTTAGGAGTAGTTCCTAGCCAATAACCAATTTTGAGGTCGGTAATGAAACCACCCGCCATGGAAAGCGCCGTACAAACAACACCACCAATAATCATGGCGGCCACCATACCTGTAGATCCTTTCAGACCAATTGCCACCAATACTACCGATGCCAAAATGAGTGTCATTAGTGTCATCCCCGATACCGGATTGGTGCCTACAATAGCAATGGCGTTTGCAGCAACTGTAGTAAACAAGAAAGCAATCACGGTTACTATTATAATTGCAACAAGGGCATGTATTAAGTTGAATTGTAATACGCCTAAATAGAAAAACAAGAAGGTTAGTACTAAAGTAACAATTACTGCAATGGAGATAAACTTCATAGAGAGGTCGCGCTGCGTACGCTTTACCTTGGCTTCAGATGCTGGTAGTTTTCCACCCATCTCTTTGGCTGCAAGACCAACCGCACCTTTTATAATGTCCCACGATTTGATAATACCAATAACACCCGCCATGGCAATACCACCAATACCAATGTGACGACCAAAGGTAGAGAAAATATCTTCGGGCGACAAGCTGCCAATACTACCCACAAAAGCAGGATTGAGCGTAGTAGCCAATGCATCGCTTGCAAAAGGTAGCAAAGGAACAATAACAAACCAAACCAATGCCGACCCAATGGCAATGATGGATGCATACTTGAGCCCCACTATATAACCCAAACCTAAAACAGCTGCGCCCACATTCATTTTAAACACCACTTTTGCATTCTGGGCAAGTGCTACACCTGCTGGCACAACGCGTGTTGTAAATACTTCGGCCCATCCACCAAAAGTAGCGATAATGAAATCGTAAAGACCACCAATTATACCTGCCATAAGTAGCGGCTTTGCTTGGTCGCCACCCTTTTCGCCCGACACCAATACCTGCGTGGTAGCAGTTGCCTCTGGAAATGGGTACTTGCCGTGCATGTCTTTCACAAAATACTTGCGAAAAGGAATGAGGAAGAGAATACCTAAAATACCTCCCAATAGAGAACTCACAAACACTTGCATAAAGCTAACCGTAATCTCGGGGTACTTTGCTTGCAATATGAATAGTGCAGGCAAGGTAAAGATAGCACCTGCAACTACAACGCCCGAACTAGACCCAATGGACTGAATGATTACATTCTCGCCCAACGAGTTTTTGCGCTTGGTAGCAGTAGATAGCCCTACTGCAATAATTGCAATGGGGATGGCTGCTTCGAATACTTGCCCAACCTTTAGGCCCAAATAAGCGGCAGCTGCCGAAAACAATACTGCCATGAGCAGCCCCAATGATACCGATCTGAAATTGACTTCGCGGTACTCTCTCTCGGCCGACATCAATGGTTTGTACTCCTCGCCCGGTTTCAGCTCTCGCGAAGCATTCTCGGGTAGTCCTTTTACTTTTTCTTCTTTGTTCATTCTATATGATTTTAACGTGTATTAGTCAACAGTGGACAAATTTGTCCCGAAAATACAAAATATAATCAAAGTGGGCTACTATTCAATTCACTTTTATTGCAAACAACGTCAATTTGGCTACCCAGCACATACATCGTGAGAGAATAGATGCCTTATTATTATCTCATCTGTGACGCTTTTGGAGTGGTGAAGCGTAAAATAGAGAGAACACGAGATAGCAACCAAAGAAATATCTATAAATCTGAGAACAGAGGTTGAACTTTATAGTTAAATTAATGTTTAATTAATAACTATTGAAACACTCTCACTCATTGAAGGTGTCCGCTCTCAATAGTTTGCAATCATAACATATATAATCGACATGACACCTCAGAAGATAGAACAGAAAGATAATACCCTTGTTGTACCCAACAACCCAATTGTTCCTTTTATAGAGGGCGATGGTATAGGCAAAGAAATTTGGGCCTCTGTAAAGCAGGTTGTTGATAAGGCTGTGAGCACAGCCTACGGCAATACACGAAGTATAGAATGGATGGAAGTGCTTGCCGGAGAAAAGGCTCATATCACAACAGGTAGTTGGCTCCCGGATGCTACAGTGCAAGCATTTCGCGACTATATGGTGGGAATAAAAGGCCCACTGACCACTCCCGTTGGCGAGGGTATTCGTTCATTGAATGTTGCTTTGCGCCAAGAGCTCGATCTGTTTGTTTGCTTGCGCCCTGTGCGGTGGTTCAAAGGAGTGGCTACACCGTTGCTTCAGCCCGAAAAGGTAAGCATTACCATATTCAGAGAAAACACCGAAGATATATACGCCGGAATAGAGTGGGCTGCTGGTACCCCCGAAGTAAAGAAGGTGCTCAGTTTCTTGAAAAACGAAATGGGAGTTGCCAAGATTCGTTTTCCTGAAACAACTTCTATAGGCATTAAACCAGTTTCGCGTGAAGGAACCGAGCGATTGGTGCGCGCAGCCATTGAGTATGCCATAGAGCACAAGTTGCCATCGGTAACATTGGTACACAAAGGCAACATAATGAAATATACCGAGGGAGGATTCAAGAAATGGGGGTATGCATTGGCCGAACAGGAATTTTCTGACCAAGTTTATACAAACAATACGTTTGTCAAAATAAAAGATGCGCAAGGCTTGGCAGCTGCCGTGAGGTCTTATAAAGAAGCCGAAGAAAAAGGCAAGATATTCATCAAAGACGTAATAGCCGATGCCTTTTTACAAAACACATTGCTAAAACCCGAAGAGTACTCGGTGATTGCTACCCTAAACCTGAATGGCGATTACATATCAGACCAGTTGGCGGCCATGGTTGGCGGCATTGGTATAGCACCAGGAGCCAACATCAACTACAACACCGGGCATGCCATATTTGAGGCCACCCACGGCACAGCCCCCGATATTGCAGGACACAACAAAGCAAACCCCTGCTCCATGCTATTGTCTGCAGTGATGATGCTAGAGTATATAAAATGGAACGAAGCAGCCCACCTGATAACCAAAGCACTTGAGCGCATGTTCGAAAGTGGCATTGCAACATACGATTTGGCTCGATTTATGCCCAATGGGCAATCTCTTACAACTACAGAATTCTCAGAACAATTAATACATAATCTCTAAAAACAAACAAGCAAATGGAAACTAAAGAACTAATTTTACGATTATCCGATTCTATCAAAACTACCAGTAGCATACCCAAAGAGCTTTTTCAAAAGATGGGAGTGAAACGAGGACTTAGGAATGACGACCACTCCGGAGTGTTGGCAGGTCTTACGCGCGTGGGAGATGTGGTTGGATACGAGAGAAATGATGATGGTACCCTTAAACCCGTGCCAGGAAGACTTTATTATAGAGGTATAAATGTAGAAGACCTTGTGCGTGGCATCCAAAAAGATGATAGATTGGGGTTTGAAGAGACCGCTTTTTTGCTGCTATCGGGTTCTCTGCCTTCAAAAGACGAGCTGGAGTCGTTCCGTAAGTTTATTATGCATACAATGCCACTTGAGCATAAGGCAACCATGAATATTTTGTCGCTTCAGGGCAAAAACATCATGAATATTTTGGCACGTAGCGTGCTCGAGCTCTACATTTATGATGAAGACCCCGATACAGTGAGCAAAGACAACCTCATTCGTCAGTCCATCAATTTGATTGCCAAGTTTCCTACCATCATTGCCTATGCCTACAATGTATTAAGGCATAATCAACAGGGACGCTCGCTACACGTGCGCCATCCAGACGAAGCAAAATCGGTAGCAGAGAATTTTTTGTTTATGATGAAAGGTCATGGCAATTATACCGAGTTAGATATTAAGATTCTCGACCTAGCACTTATCCTTCATGCAGACCATGGTGGGGGAAACAACTCTACATTCTCTGTACGTGTCACCAGTTCTACCGAAACAGATACTTACTCGTCCATTGCTGCAGGTATTGGTTCTCTCAAAGGTCCTCTTCATGGAGGGGCAAATGTAAAGGTTTCTGCCATGCTAGAAGATATGATGGCCAATATAAACAATTGGGAAGATGTAGAAGAGGTAGATGCTTATTTGATGAAAATATTAAATAAAGAAGCATTCGATAAATCTGGATTAATATACGGAATTGGTCATGCTGTCTATAGACTGAGTGACCCTCGCGCAGGCCTATTGAAAGAAATGGCGCGTGACTTGGCCAAAGAAAAAGGCTTGGACAAAGAGTTTGCATTAATCGAGCTAATTGAAGAGCGTTCTTTAGAAGCCTTTTACAAATTCAAAGGTCCAGACGCTGCACAAACATGTATAAATGTAGATTATTACTCCGGTTTTGTGTACAAAGCTATTGGCTTGCCCGAAGAGGTTTTCTCTCCACTATTTGCTATGGCACGTATTGTGGGATGGACGGCACATCGCATAGAGGAACTCAACTTTAGCAGCAAACGCATCATTCGTCCTGCCTACAAAAACGTAAGAGAGCTACAAGATTTTATCCCCATGGAGAAACGATAGACAAACTAAATATTAATTTGGGTCAGGAATTATTCAATTCCTGGCCCTTTACTATAAACAATCAACATGAAGAAAATAGATGTTCAAAATCCGATTGTAGAATTGGATGGAGATGAGATGGCGCAAGTGATATGGCGCAACATAAAAGACAATTTGATACTCCCTTACCTCAATTTAGATATCAAGTATTACGACCTCGGTATTGAGAATCGCGACCTCACCAACGATCAAGTAACCATAGATGCCGCCAACGCTATTTTGAAACACAACGTTGGCATCAAATGTGCCACCATCACCCCCGATGAGGCCCGTGTAGAAGAGTTTGGGCTGAAAAAAATGTGGCGGTCACCCAACGGCACCATCCGTAATATTGTGGGAGGCACTGTTTTTAGAGAGCCCATTATTATGAGCAACATTCCGCGCTACGTGCAAGGGTGGACCAAGCCCATCATCATTGGCCGACACGCTTATGGCGACCAATACAAAGCAACCGATAAGGTGATTACCGAAAAAGGAACCCTCACACTGAGCTTTACCAACGAAAAAGGCGAAACGCAGAGCTGGAAGGTTTTCGATTTCGATGGCAACGGTGTGGCCATGGCCATGTACAATACAGATGAGTCTATTTATGGCTTTGCCCGTTCGTCGTTTCAAATGGCGCTCACCAAAAAATATCCGTTGTATCTATCTACCAAAAATACCATATTGAAAGCCTACGACGGACGCTTCAAAGATATCTTTGAAGAGGTGTATCAAAACGAATTCAAAGAATCATTTCACCAAGCGGGCCTCACCTACGAGCATCGTTTGATAGACGATATGGTGGCTGCTGCCATTAAATGGGAAGGTGGCTTTGTGTGGGCATGCAAAAACTACGATGGCGATGTACAATCGGATATTGTGGCACAAGGGTTTGGCTCACTCGGGCTGATGTCTTCTGTTTTGGTGACACCCGATGGCAAAACCATGGAAGCCGAGGCGGCTCATGGCACTGTTACTCGGCACTTCCGTCAGCATCAGCAAGGCAAAGCAACCTCTACCAACCCCATTGCATCCATATTTGCATGGACACGAGGGCTGGCACATCGTGCCAAACTGGATAGCAATCATGAGTTGCTCAATTTTAGCAAAACTCTTGAAGCTACATGCATTTCTACAGTGGAGAGTGGGCACATGACCAAAGATTTGGCACTGCTTGTGCATGGCAAAGATATGTTAGATAAAGATTTTTTGACAACAGAGCAGTTTTTGGCCCAATTGAAAGAGAATTTGGATGAGGCTCTGGCATAATAAAATATATGGGAGTGGATATAGTAGAGAAAATTCATGAATTTTCTCTACGTGCCCAGCTTTAACTGTCATTTCAACATTGAATTACACCTAAAGCACAAACTTTATACCCATTTCAACGTTGCAATCATAAATGTTGTAAACTATGCACCCTTTTTATCGTTGAGAAGCATATAATGTAAACTTTGCACCCATTTCAATGCTGAAAAGCATGAAACGCAGAGAAGAATCATGATTCTTCTCTGCGTTTTGTAGTTAAGTTCGTTTGCATACAATTGTAATGTGTGTTGCCTGTAAGAATTTTTTATATTTCCAAAAGTTGAAGGCTTTTCTTTGACCAGTTTAATCTTTTTCAGAATTGAATTTAATTAATTTCTCCCAATCTATCTCACCCGTATCTTTGCAATAATGCGTTGTGAATTCCTTTGTAAATTTATTAAGTATCTGTGCATACGAGTTCATAAATGCTTCGTTCTTCTCTTTTGCTTTATATCCTAGAGGTTCTATAACTTCAATAAAAAGATTTTCCTCTCCCGAAATGAACTGCCAAAACTCTTGACCACAGTACTTAAAATAGTCTCCTTTGTCTGGACGTCTATCTTTACCGTAACAACAACCATTAATGGCTACAACATTTACTTGAGAATTACTTGTTCGCAATGTTTTTTTAGCTGTTCTAAAATCATCTTTCAACCTCTTAATCTGAGAGCTATTTCCCCAATTTGGACCAGACTTTATAGTGACAATATATCTTCTGTCGTTAAAATCGAATTCTAAATCTATTCCTGGTATCCCAGACTTCCAGCCACTATAAACTTTCTCATTAATATAAATAGCAAGTCCTTCAAGCCAATCACCAAAGATACCCTCTTCACTCGATGAGAGATGTGCATCTACAATATTACGAACAATTTCATCTGCTGTTAAAACGTTTTTTGCTTTATAGAGGTATGGATTTTTACGCCTTAATATTTTAGATAGCTTCAAATTGTTTAAGCTTAAAATACGTTTTTCATGGAATACTCCAATATTGTTTTCGACTTATTCCAAAACATCATTTAGATTTAGATTTTTCATATTTCTCTTTTTCTTCAAATAAAACTAATTGTACTGGAGCTAACTTGTTTTTGACCATTTCATAATATTCTGGAACTATATCTATACCTATTGAATTTCTATTCATTCTACTAGCAACTTCCAACGTTGTGCCAGAGCCCATAAACGGATCAAGTACAGTGTCATGCTCTTTTGTAAATAATTTGATAAACCAAAGGGGTAGTTCTTGTGGAAAAGCAGCACTATGATTTTTATTATTGCATTCTGTGGCAAGGTGTAAAACATTTGTTGGATATGCCATATCTCTATCTACCCAATTTGATATATTTTTTCCAAATCCGCTACCCACTTTTGAATTATCTCTTATTTTATCAGTTTCGGAAAGATTTTTCAATCGAGTTTTAGCCCAATCTCCCATTGGCACCATTACTTCTTCTTGATACATGTTGAATTTTTTCTCTTTGTTAAACTGAAGCAGTCGTTCCCATGAGTCGCGAAATCTATTGGGCCATTTACCAGGGAAGGAGTTTTTCTTGTGCCAAATAAATTCTTCTGTCCAATACCATCCTTGTTTACGCATGGCTAATATCAATTCCATCACATAAGTGCTTCTTTCTCCCTGAACAACCTTTTCCTTTATATTCAAAATAAATGTTCCAGAGGGTTTCAATACTCGTAATAATTGCTCAGATATTGGTAGAAACCATTCTACGTAATTATCATGGTGTATTCCTCCATAGGTGCTTTTTCGTTGATCGGCATAGGGCGGTGAGGTTACAATCAGATCAACAGAATTATTTTCTAACGATTTAAGTTTTTCTTTGCTATCTCCTAAATATATATCTACGTGTATTTTCATTTTTCTTGAAGTCTGTTTTTTACAAATATACAACTTATGCTTCTTATGTAATAATTTGATGAAGAGTTTTGCATTTTATAAACATGTTCAGAAAAAAACAAATGTTGAATCTCTAAACTAAACCTGCTGACTACAGAGACATGGTGATATAAAAAAGAGATGCCCCTATTGGTCATCTCTCTTCTTTTAATCAATATACCTCTTCGTCAACTCATCATACGCATCAATGCGTCGGTCGCGAAAGAAAGGCCACCAGCGGCGCACATCCTCTGTGCGCGATTTTTCCACCTCCACAATGTAGTTCACGTCATCGTGGTGAGGAGCTGTGTAAAGCACTTCGCCTTGCGGGCCGCACACAAAGCTATTACCCCAAAAAGTGATGCCATTGGTCTGACCCGATGGATCCGGTTCGTAGCCAGTGCGGTTCACCGATATTACGGGCAAACCATTAGCCACAGCATGACTGCGCTGTATGGTAACCCAGGCATCCAATTGCCGTTGCTTTTCATCCTCGGTGTCGGTCGATTCCCAACCAATGGCTGTTGGATATATTAACACCTCGGCACCTGCCAAAGCCATCAATCGGGCAGCTTCGGGATACCACTGATCCCAACATATAAGCAAACCCAACCTACCAACCGATGTATCGATAGGCTCAAAGCCCAAATCGCCAGGTGTGAAGTAGAACTTTTCGTAGTAAGCAGGGTCGTCGGGTATGTGCATCTTGCGATATTTGCCTGCAATGGTGCCATCTTTTTCCATCACCACACCTGTGTTGTGATACAACCCTGGAGCACGTTTCTCAAACAACGAAAGCACAATTACCACGCCCAACTCTTTGGCCAATGCACCAAAAGTATCGGTAGATGGACCTGGAATTGTTTCGGCCTGATCGAAAACGTCGGTGTCTTCGGTCTGACAAAAATACAAACCATTGTGTATCTCTTGCATCACAATCAGCTCGGCCCCTTGCTGCGCAAGTGAGCGAATGGATGCTGATAGTTTCTCAATATTTTCCTCTCTATTAGCTGAGTTAGCTTGTTGTATTATTCCTACTTTCATATTGTCACGAATGTTTTATTGTTGTTGTTACAAATGTGAGCTTCTTTGTTAGCAGTTCACCTTCTTATTACGATGGTGGATTTTTGTCGCCACCAAACTCCATCAAATAGGCTTTGATGAAATCATCTATATCGCCATCCATCACTCCCGGCACGTCCGATGTTTGATGATTGGTGCGGTGGTCTTTCACACGCCTATCGTCGAAAACGTAGCTACGTATTTGCGAGCCCCATTCTATTTTTTTCTTGCCCGATTCGATGACGGCTTGTGCAGCACGTCGTTTCTCCAACTCTATTTCGTAGAGTTGCGATTTGAGCAATCTTATTGCATTGTCTCTATTTATCATTTGCGAGCGGCCCTCGGTGTTTTCAATCACTACCTCTTGCTCCTCGCCGGTGTCTTCATCCACATGTGTGTAGTGTAAGCGCACTCCCGACTCCACTTTATTTACGTGCTGCCCACCAGCGCCCGACGAACGAAACGTATCCCAAGTGATACTTCCCAAATCTACATTAATTTCTATGCTATCGTCCACCAATGGCACCACAAACACAGATGCAAAGGAGGTCATACGCTTACCTTGTGCATTGAAAGGCGACACACGCACTAGGCGATGCACTCCGGTTTCGCTTTTAAGGAAACCGTAGGCCTGGTCTCCCTCCACTTGCATAGTTACAGTCTTTATGCCCGCATCGTCGCCATCTTGCCAATTGGTCACGGTTACTTTATAGTTGTGGTTTTCGCACCATCGCTGATACATGCGCACCAGCATCGATGCCCAGTCTTGACTTTCGGTGCCACCTGCTCCCGCATTCACCTTTAGCACAGCACCCAGTTGGTCTTCCTCTTGTCGGAGCATGTTTTTGAGCTCCAACTCATCAACTTTCTGTATAGTACGAGCGTATAGTTTATCAACCTCCTCTTCGGTAATTATTTCGTCTTTCACAAAGTCGAACGCCAGCTCCAATTCATCGGCCAGGTTCTTCACTTCGTCGTATCCATTAATCCACGACTTCAGGCTTTTAATGACCCGCATCTTTGCTTCGGCCGCTTTAGAGTCGGTCCAGAAATCGGGTGCTTGCGAGCGAAGCTCCTCTTCCTCTAGTTGTATAGTTTTAGCACCGATGTCAAAGGTACCCCCTCAGCGCGTGCACGCGCTCCAACACATCTTTTAGTTGGTCTGCAGTTATCATATCTGTTTTTGATTTATTTGTTTTGATTTTCAGTGTGTAAAATTACACAAAACTATGCACTGTCGCAAATAGCATACAGTTTCATTGAACGCTAAACTTTGGGATTTTGTTTTTTTAAGTGCTATTTGTTCCCCAATTAAGTATATTTGCACCAAGCAACTTATAAATGCACCATTGTATGAACCACATTATAGACAACATAGCTCAAATTCGCAAAAGAATATCAAAAGCTTCACTTGGCGCAGGCCGAAATCCAGAAGAGGTGAAGCTGTTGTTGGCAACAAAGACCGTTTCGGCCCAAAATATAAAGATAGCCTTAGAAGCAGGCGAGCGCCTTATTGGCGAAAACAAAGCACAAGAACTAAAAAGCAAGTACGATGACTTACTCGGTGTGCCACACCAGAAGCATTTTATTGGTCACCTCCAAACCAACAAGATAAAAGAGTTGTTGCGCTATGATGTCACTTGCATTCAGTCTATAGACCGATTAGATTTGGCCGAGAAACTGCAAGCACGCCTCCAATTGGAAAAGAAGGAGATGGATGTACTCATCCAAGTGAACACTTCCAACGAAGAGAGTAAGTTTGGCGTTGCCCCCGATGGGGCAATTGAGTTGACCAAGCAAGTGTCAGAGCTCCCCAACATTCACATAAAGGGTCTGATGACCATTGGCCTCTTTAGTGCCGAAGAGGCAAAAGTGCGTGTCTGTTTCAAATTGCTGAAAGATTTGCAACAGCAGATATCAGCCTTGAATTTGCCTGGAGTAGAGATGCGTGAGTTGTCGATGGGCATGAGCCACGATTTGGAGTTTGCCATTGAAGAAGGCTCCACCCTAGTGCGCGTGGGCACAGCCATATTTGGCCAGCGAATATATGCCGATAGTTATTATTGGAACGAGAATAAGTAGGGGGGGGG
>CAYVLC010000063.1:0-15269 GCA_964452155.1 uncultured Dysgonomonadaceae bacterium | reverse complement strand
AAAATCAAACCAATTAAGTATCTGGTGATAATCTTATCCCGAACTCACGTTATTACTTTGTTTCAACCGCGATATTGTAAGATGAGGTTCATGGTAAAAATAATCAGCACGCCAAGAGAGCAGATATTTTCACCTATGTTGTAGGGAAGTTTTAGTAAGCTACTATTTTTTTGTCTATTTTTGTACAAAACATTCACATTAATGGCAAACCCTCTATTACAAATTGATACGCTAACTAAGTCGTTTGGCAATATGCTGCTATTCGAAGATATCTCTTTTGGCATTGCACAAGGCGATAGAATTGGATTGATAGCACGCAACGGAACCGGCAAAACAACGCTTTTGAATATTATTGCAGGAAAAGAACCCTTCGATTCAGGGAGAGTTGTTTTCAGAAACGACATCCGATTTGCTTATCTTCCACAAGATCCTGTATTCAAACCCAATCAAACCGTTTTGGAGGCTTGCTTTACATCTGAAAACGAAGTTGTGAAACTAATTGCTCGTTACGAAGAGATGATATCATCAGGCAATCATGAGAATTTGGATGAGGTGCTTTCTCAAATGGACCTAATGCAAGCATGGGACTATGAGCAAAAAATTACACAGATATTGAACCGACTGAATATAACTCGGTTGAATCAGAAGGTGGAAGAGTTGTCGGGTGGGCAAGTAAAACGTGTTGCTTTGGCAAACGTGCTTATATCTGAACCTGATATTATTTTTTTGGATGAGCCTACCAATCATCTCGACTTAGAGATGGTAGAGTGGCTGGAAGAGTTTCTCAATAGATCGAATGCTGCCTTGCTAATGGTAACGCACGATAGGTACTTCTTAGATAGGGTGTGCTCGCATATTATTGAAATAGACGAGAAAGAACTGTATCAGTACAAAGGGAACTACTCTTACTTCTTAGAAAAGCAAGATGAGCGCATTCAAACACAAAGTGCAGAGGTAGGCAAGGCCAAGAACCTGTTTCGCAAAGAACTAGAGTGGATGCGAAAACAACCTAGAGCACGCGGCACAAAATCTAAGTCGCGTATCGAGGGTTTTTATTCTCTGGAAGAGAAGACAAAACAGACCCGCCAAGAGGCCAATATTCAGTTGGCAGCAAAAGGATCGTATATTGGGAACAAGATATTTGAAGCCAAAGATGTATCTAAAAGATTTGACGATATAAAGATTACGGAAGACTTTAACTACATTTTCACACGATACGAAAAAATGGGTGTTGTGGGAAAGAATGGAACAGGAAAGTCAACCTTTATAAAAATGCTGCTGGGTGAGGTAAAACCCGATAGTGGCTACTTTGATGTGGGCGAAACGGTTAGTTTTGGGTACTATAGTCAAGATGGATTGCAGTTTGATGAGCAAATGAAGGTAATAGATGTGGTGCAAAATATTGCAGAAGTGATTGATCTGGGCAATGGTCACAGACTGACAGCATCGCAGTTTTTGCTACACTTTCTGTTTGTTCCTGAAAAGCAACACGATTTTGTAGCAAAGCTAAGTGGTGGCGAAAGAAGACGTTTGTATCTTTGTACTGTTCTGATAAAGAATCCTAACTTCTTGGTGCTCGATGAACCTACCAACGATTTAGACATTGTTACGCTGAGCATTCTTGAAGAGTACTTGGTCAATTTCAAAGGTTGCGTTATTGTGATTTCTCATGATAGATACTTTATGGATAAAGTAGTAGATCATTTAATGGTTTTTGAAGGCAATGCAGTCATCAAGAACTTTCCGGGAAACTATTCGCAATATCGCGAGTGGAAACAGCTAGAAGAGAGAAAGGCTAGTGAAGAAGCAAGGGTAGCAAAAGTTGAAGTAAAGCCACAAGCTCCTGCAAAAGAAGATGCTAAAACCAAACTCACCTACAAAGAAAAGCAAGAGTTTGAAAGTCTTGAACAAGAGATAGCCGACCTTGAAACGGAGAAAACGGAACTCACCAAAAAGTTGTCATCCGGAGAACTCTCTTCTGACGATTTAGTAGAGGGTTCTAATAGAATAACCACTTTGATGGAGCTGATTGACGAAAAAACAATGCGCTGGTTGGAGCTGAGCGAATATGCCGAATAGCTCAAAAGGTCACAAATACACCCGCATCATTAAAGGAGGTAAAGAATTAAGAATTGAGCGTACTGCGGAAAATGGGTTAAAAGTGTAATTTTTTTATCGTCTAATTAGTTAATCGTTAAAGAGGGACAGGTCGCCACCTGTCCTTTTGTAAACAAAAAAACAAGATTGAATGGCATGCTACCGCATATAAACCACATTGGCTCACTGATGACGCTTATTGGCATGTATGTACACGCAAGTGAGGAATCTTTAACAAAAACCCTGCAAGTAGTCACCAGATACTTCACTCCGCTGAGTATGACATTGTTTTTACGTCATTCCCATACCACATACCTCCTATCACTCTCTATTGCTTACTAGTGTCCAGCGGCCGTTAAGGCCTGTAATAAAAAAGCTGACCGGTGATAGCTATCCCACTCTATTTATCATTGTCCATTGTCAATTGTCCATTAGTCACGAGATACTTCACTCCGTTCGGTATGACAATCACTAATCCCTAGTCCCTAGTTCATAGTTCCGTTTTTAACCTTTAATTTTTAACTCTCTCTCCCTTATTCTATCATTTCTATTAAACTACCCTTTTCCAAATCTTTTCTGATAAAGAGCGATTTTGGGATGCGCTCTTGTAATTCTTCAACATGTGAGATGATACCTACAATGCGATTTCCTTTCTGAAGATTGCTAAGTGTCTCAAAAACAATGTTTACAGATTCTGCATCTTGTGTACCAAAGCCCTCATCTATAAAAAAGAAGTTCTTCTCAGAGTTAGTCAAGCTTTGCACATTTTCGGCCAAGGCAAGCGCGAGTGAAAGTGATACTTGAAAGTTTTGTCCTCCCGAAAGGGTTTTAACAGACCTTGTGTGCCCATCGTTGAGATAATCTACAATTTCAAATTCGTTTTTATCGTTTATATGCAAGCTCAACTGATTTTTTGTAAGTCTGTGGAAGCGTTCGTTGGCTATAGCACACAAGTTTTGGAGATATATGCTCGACACATAATTTACAAAACCGCTTGCTTTGAATAGCTGCATGAGAGTAGATATATTTGCTTTGCGATTTTCGAGTTTCTCTTTTTCAATTAGTAGTTCCTTCTTCTCTTTATACTCTTTTTCGATGCGCTCAAGGTCATGTCTCAGTGTAGCCAACTCCTCTCTTAAGTTATTTATGGCCTCTTCGCTCTCTTTATACGCTTGTTTCTTTGCTTCATACTCTTCAGGTAGAAATGATGTGCCCTCCAATTTCTTTTCAAGCTCCTCTATAGACTGTCTTAGTTTCGCATAGTTTATTTTAAACCCCTCTATCAGTGCTCTCTCTGCCTCCACATTGCGTTGGGTGCTCAGCAACTGCTCCACGGCTTCAATCTTACCAAACGATGTCTCTGCCAGATTAGCTTCTATTGTAGCATTGTTCTTCTTTTGCTCTACACCCAATTGTGCAATCTGTTTTTCTATTGCTGCTATTGTGGCTCTCTGAGCAGATATTACTAGTAGCAATTCGTTCTTCTGTTTCTCTACCCTTGTGTGCTCATCGTGCTTGTTTTTGATGAGTAGCTCCTTATCTGTTTTGCTTTGGCTTACAACCTGGGCTGTAAGATGAGTAAAGTCTGCAAGCTGCAGCTGCTTTATTAGTTTTGAGTTTGCAGCAATAAGTGTTTCGTTATATTTGTTCTCGTCTTCTATCTTACCCAATAATTCTTTTGCTTCGGTAAGCTTCTTACTAGTATTATCAAATTGTATGCGGTTGGCCCTTTGGCTCTTCTCCAACCTTTCTCTTTCTACAATAAGTTTTTCATTGGCCAACTTATCTGTTGCAAAAGCAGCCTCATTTGTGCATGAAAAGTTGTCCCATACAAACAATGATAGATGCTCTGCCTGCTTCTCCTCCAATCTCTTTAGCTCTGCTTCAGCATCTCTCATGTTTTTAGCCAGGCTGTTCGTGGCCTCTTGCAGGCGCGTCAACTCTAAGTTGACACCTGCATTCAACCTCACTTGCTGCTCCAGTGTTTCTAGTGTCTTTTTATTCTTTACTATCTCAGCACTTACATCTACTGTCTCTATTACATTTGGATGTTCCAGTGAACCGCAAAGAGGACATGCCTTTCCATCGTGAATTTCGTTGGCAAAATGTGCAATCTTTTGTTTTACCACCAGCTGCATTTTTTGTTTGTTTGCCTCTGCAAGTTGTTCGTTCAGCTCACTACTTAGTTGTTCTATGGTTTCCTTCCAATTAGCTTTATCGAAATTCAGTTGTTCAAACTTTTCATCAATACCAGCAATCAGTTTAGCAATATCATTAAGCTTCGCTTTTCTATCGGCAATCTGCTTTGAGCGTGCATTGTGAGAAGAAAACCAAAGCTCTATTGCAGTAAGCGTTTTTGTATCTATTAGTTCACTTTTTATGGTTTCAATCTTATCGTCAGTTTCGGCTATTGTTTTAGTGTAAAATTCAATTTGTTTTGATAGTTCATCTACCACTGTCCGCCCATTAATAGTGCGTTGTTCTCCTTTTTTTATGGCTGCTCTGTAAGTCAATATTTGTGAGATTAGTGCTAAGTCTGCCACTTCTTGCTTCTTACTATCAATAGCATCCATAAAAGGTTTCAGCTCTGCCAGCTTTTCAATCATTCGGTCTGTTTTCTCTTGGTTGGTTGCCAGCTCTTTTAACTTGTTGCTAAGGTTGCTTTTCTCTTTTTCAATCTTTTGGTAGAGTTGCTGTTTCAGTCTCAATATCTCATCAAACTGTTGCAAGGTTCTTACATATAGCTTTAGGGTCCTCTCGCTCTCTTCTATCTCCTTCTTGCGGGTCTCTTCAGAGGCAAGTTTACTGTTTTGTTTTTGCAGGGTGTCAAAATCGATACTCAACTGTTTCAGCTGTCCAAAAACCTCGCTAAGTACTTTGTGTTTAAGTAGTTGTTTGTCAAATATTCCCTTTTGGGTAGCATTCAGTTTGGCCTTTTCGGCTATAGCATCCTCAGAAACAGTCTCATAGCCAGATAGCTTTCCCAGCAATAGATTTAGCTCATGCTCATTGGCATTGTAGAGCGTTCGTACATGGTTGAAAAGGTCAAAATGGTGCAGATTGAATATCTCTTTCATCATAGAGGTACGGTCTTTACCGCCCAGTTCAATGAACTCTTTAAACTTTCCTTGAGGAATAATGATGGTGCGCTTGAAGTTTTCTGCACTCAACCCAATTATTGTTTCTGCATTCGAATGGTCTAAAGGAAACCACTCATTATCTTTCCATTCATAGAAGGTGGTTCCACTGTGAAGAACATTCTCAAAGTTCTTGCTATTCCTCTTGTATTCTCTTACAACCCTATATTTTATGTTCTCGTAGTTGAGAAAATCGAACTCAATGTACATCCTGTCCGACTTCAAGTTCATCATGTTGTAAGCCCTGTTTACATTGTTCATTCTATCCGACTCTCCGTATAGTGCAAACGAGATGGCCTCCAATATGGTGGACTTTCCTGATGCTACTGCACCAAATATTCCAAACAAACCCACATCGGTAAGTGCACCAAAATCTATAACCTGTCTTTTCTGGTACGAGTATATTCCCTCTAAGCTCAACTGTATTGGTATCATGATTTTTGATTGATAACTTCTTTAAATAAATCGATAATCTCTTGGTTAGGATTTTGCCCTTTTACCGATTTAAAATAATCGGTAAATAGTGCTGTTATATCCTGATTCAAATTGACCTGCTTGTCGCTCAAATCCAGCACATTGTCATTCATCACTATTGGTATTATGTGCACTATTTCGTTGTGCGCACTGCGTAGGCGCTTCAAATCTTCCGATTTCAGAAAGTCGTCACTCTCTATAGTCAGCTCTACCAGTGTGTTTTGATTTTCTGACAACCATTCTACAGCCATGTCGATACTGTCGAATTTTTTACATACCAATTGCTTTCCAGATGTCAATGGAATTCTTTCTATTTGAACCTCTCTATTCGGTTCAGCCTCTATTATGGTTACATATTTCTGCTGACCAGCCTCTACAAATGAGTATGCCAAGGGGCTTCCTGCATATACTGCAGGCTGCTCATCGGTACCCACATTTTGATAACGGTGCAGATGGCCCAAAGCTGTATATTGTATTTGAGAGGGTATAGCATCAGAGTATATAAGATCGGCATTACCTATCTTCAGAGGTTTTTCTCCATCGGGCTCTTCCAATATTTCTCCACCTCTCCTTAGCATATACAGATGAGTAACCAACATATTTACCCCCTTTTCATCGCAATACGTATTTGCCAGTTGGCCCCAACTACTTGTGAGAGAGTTTTGCAAAGCCACATCTTTTTCTTCTCCAAAGTACTCCTTCATCCTCACTTCATTTGCATAAGGTGTGGCTATTATGCGCAGAGGGTATTCATATTTGGGTAGCTTCATCTCTATAAATCCTTTGTCGGTCTGGGTTATTGCAAACCCATCTTCCAATTGCAAAGTCTGCATTTGGGTGTTGGGTAGCCCCATAAACAATATACCACACTCGCGTGCCAATGGGTCTGGAGAGTCTATTCTGCTGGCCGAGTCATGGTTGCCAGCAATCGCTATCACAGGGCACTTGCCCTTGCTGGTCAATCGCTTAAGTGTCTTGTATAGCAGCTCTATTGCTTCTACAGGAGGATTAAAGGCATCAAAAAGGTCCCCGGCTATTACTATTGCGTCTATAGCATGTTGCTCTGCAATTTCACATATTTCATTCAATACAAGTTTTTGCTCTTCCAGCCGGTAAAAACTATCCAATCGTTTTCCCAGATGCCAATCGGCAGTGTGAAGTATTTTCATGTCAAGAGGACTAAAATGGTTTTTGCTCTACAAAATAGATGTTGTTCACAAAAATAAGCTTTATTTCTCTCTTCACACAAAACTAAGCTTCAATATTTAGCACATTCTGTTGGATATTGGTTTTCTTTTTATCGCAACTATTTTTTAGTGATGCCAATGCTTATCTACTTAGATATTTTTTGATATCTTTGAAACATTAATGCAATTTTCCTCTCCACTGGCCTGCTAGGTTCTAGGTAGAAGGGTCGTTTTACTAAAAAAAAGAAATAAATTATGACTACAGATAAATCGTTTATACTGATCGTCTTTCTCTTTAGCTTGGCTAGTTTGAGTAGTGCAAAGCCACCTGTATCAGACTCCACACAAACATATCACTATTGGGCAGAACGGGGTATTGTAGAAATGGTGCATGCCCACATGAGCGACCACATAGAAACTATTGGTGAAGAAAAATCGATTGTAGAAATAGTAACTAGAAAGAAGTACGAAGTGCAATTTTTAAAAAACATCAACGATTCGCTACCCAATTTATCGCAAGTAGCTCATTTTCTACAATCAAATGATTGGGTTGGGCTAGAGATTAGTATTTTTCGTCCACTTCTCAACAACTTAAAAGAAAAACACCCTCTCAATGCAGGTTTTTTTAAGTTTCCCGCATCACCAAACAGCCATCTTCTCACCAATGTAGGGGGCAAAACTAACCGTAGTGCCTATTGGAATAAAAAAGAGATAGAGATACTTGAGGCATACGAAAGAGATTTGGCCCTCTTAGCCACACCTACGGCTGTAGCTGCAGAAAACATATTCGAGTTTGACGATGCACCCAACTTTACCCTCTCTACAAAGGGGGTTTTTATCTCTGTTTCGATACTTATAGTTGGAATGTTGTTTGGTGGGTGGCTTGTTTTTTTCTACTCAAAACATAAAATATATTCTATCTTAGAAGAAGAAAGGGTTTACTACCTAGACTACCCACCTCTGAAATCCGAAAAATCTATCTTTCATTTCATCACACTATTTCACGTGCTCAAAAGACGAAAAGATTCGTACAAAAGACACAATGCCGAAATGAAGAAAAAACTAGAACAGTTGGAATTTGAAAATAGTGAGACTAGGGACTAAAAACTAAGTGAGTGCTGAAGGCCTACGGCGAAGAAGACTGGAACACAGATAACGCTGATGAGGCTGATAAATACGGATAGTTTCATCAAATTTCAGCAACTCTTTAAAGACAATGCCACCTAGTGCTCCGTAGTAGCACCCTCTATAGTAAACAGATATGCACTTGGTCTTAAGCTACGTAGATATTATAATAGTCTTGAAACTGGAGACTAGAATAGTTGTTAGCTGTTGAGCTACAACCAGTTCTTTTAACCACAGAAGGCACAGAGCAAAGCACCACTTATAAGCCCAATCAGTACAATCTGCGTCATCTATATGCCAATATTTTACGTGCAGCAGCATTTTATTCAACAGATTCGTCCTGCTTTTCCGAATGACAGTGAAGAGAGTTAAGACTTAAAAATCAAAAAAACTATGGAATTAAAAAACTAATCTTTTGCTGCACAACACACGGATTATAAATCCGCCGAGCGAACTCGTAGGTAATTTAGAGGAAGACGCGATAAATCGCCGACTCTACGCAACTCTAGTTTATACAACTGTACACTGCTACCACTCTACACGCCTTATCCATTATTAAAAAATAAACAACAAATATGCAACAAGATAATCAAAACACAGAAACACACAGACCAATTGCCGATTCCTTTACCCGCGTAGAATTGCTCCTTGGCAAAGGCACCTTGCAAAGAATTGCTTCGCGGCGCGTCATCTTGTTTGGTGTAGGTGGTGTGGGCAGTTGGTGTGCCGAGGCACTGGTGCGAAGTGGCATAAAGCATCTCACCATCGTAGATCCAGACCACATAAACGCCTCTAATATCAATCGTCAACTACCTGCTACACAAGCAACTATTGGCTACCTCAAAGTAGAAGTGCTAAAGAACCGACTACTCGAAATAAATCCTGAGGCCAAAATAGAAGCCATTGCTCAAATCTATACACACGAAACTGCTACTTCATTCCAACTACAAAATTACCACTACATTATAGATGCAATAGATACCCTAAACCACAAAGCACACCTACTACTGCAATCTTGCAAAACTGATGCAAAAGTATTTGCATCAATGGGTGCAGGACTTAAAATGGACCCTACTCGCATTCGTATTGCCGAGTTTTGGAAAGTAAAAGGATGTAAGTTGGCAGCAGCATTGCGCCAAAGATTCAGAAAAACAGAAAAGCCTTCAAAAAAGTTTCAATGCATTTATAGCGAAGAGATGCTACAAAATAAAGGCGATAATTACGATATAGAAAAACGGGAAGAAGATGGTATAATTAGTCTCTACAAACCTCACACCAATGGTGCTATGGTGCACATAACGGGGATATATGGTTTTATGTTGGCCAGTTTGGTTATCAATGATATCAACGATATGAGTGGGACTAAAGAGTGAGCCCAATATTAATTGCTATTTGGCAAAGACTACTTTACTGGCGGTACTATAAGGTTTAATTTCTTGCTCCTCTTTCACTCTGTGCTTCCAATATTGGCAGGCTAGCTTCAGTAGCTATGTATATCTTGTCTCCATCCATCTTGTCTATGTTCCTTACCCATAAATATTGGATGTACTTGGTTGTTAGTTTGCCATTTTCAATCTCTATTGCTTGGGCCATACCTTTGGCTCTTTCTATTTCGGCTAAGCTGTTTAGTTTTTGTGACTCCAAGTTAGCTTTTGCCTCCTCTATTTGAATCATTCTGTTTTGCTCGGCTCTAGCCATTTCAGCTTTACCTATATTCTGTGCAGATTCAATGGCTATTTTAGTTCTCCATACATTGTATTTTGGTACTCCAAACATCAACCCTATTATTACTCCCAGTATTGCTACAATTACAAAAACTGTTGTTAAAAAAGCGTACTTATTCATTTGATCTTCAAATTAAGTTTCCTCTTTGCCTTTGCAAAGAGAGTTAAAAATAAAATAGCGAATACTCATTCTATTTAAATAGCCTTGCTATCGTTTTGCTCCTCAGGCTTTAAAGCCACTTTGAGGGGTTTGGGGGGCATTCGAGCCTTTAATATGAAAGCTGAATGCAACTCCAGTCACTCATTTCTACCTTATTGTAGAGGTATTTATTATTTTACCTCTAATCCCAAATCATCTGTAAGCTTTTTCAATGCCGGGTTTGTTTCGGACATCTCCTTAAAAATCTCTTGCGATGTAAAAGCCTTTGTATTAACAACAGCTTTCGATATCACAATCTCCATCTCAATAAGATCGTTTTGCAACTTCTCTTGCAACCAATCCAAAATAGATCGCATATTGTTGTCCAAATACTCCTTGTTGATGTCCGTATTTACAGTTATTCGTAGTAGCGTATCATTCACCTTCTTGGGCAGGTATATCGACATTGTATTCTTCAACCACTTCTCCTCAACAAGGTTTTCGGTATATATCTTCCAAGCATCTATTAGTGCCTCCTCCGTAAAGGCGCTCTTTCTTCTGTGGTTGCTGTTCTCCATGGGGCTATCTACCTCATCTTTATCCTCTTCTACCGTAGTAATAGAGACACCATGGTTGGCTATCGAAAATGTTTTGGCCCTATTATTTGTAGTTGGGAGCACCCTTGCCGTATCTTCACCTCCCTTTCTGGTCGCTTTCTCATCGGTTGTTTCCCCTTGTGCAGGCATATAGTGTGGGTCGCGCTGTGTGAGCTTCCCCTTGCCCTCCTCCTGCTTGGGTCTCTTGCTTGGCTTTGCAGGTGGTGTGTTGGGCTCAGTTGTATCCGTTACCGGAGCTTTCGGTTTTTCTGCTTCTAAGGTAGGTGATACAGCAGCTTTGGGTTTATGTGGCTCAACGCCTCGAGATATAGTTGGCACCGATGGTTCTATCTTTTTTATGGTGGTTGGTTGGGGCGTCATCACCTCTACCGGTCCGGGGGTTAACTGACACATCTTTATGAAGGCCAACTCTAGTAACAAGCGTTTGTTTTTGCTCACACGGTAGTTTAGGTCGCACTCGTTGGCTATCTCTATACCAGTGTATAGCAAATGGTTGGTACATTGTTTTGCACTATCTATGTATCGTTTCTTTATAGATTGCCCCACCTCAAATAGCATTGCAGAGCGAGGGTCTTTGCTTATCAATAGGTTTCTAAAATGCGATGCCATACCAGAAATAATGTGTTGCCCCTCAAAACCATGGTTCAATATATCGTTTATAATGAGCAGGCTCTCTACCACACTCCCTTGCAAAATGGCATCGGTTAGCTTAAAATAGTATTCATAGTCTAGCACATTTAGGTTGTCTATCACAGCCTGGTAGGTAATATTGCCGGCTGTGTAGCTCACCGTTTGGTCAAATATAGAGAGCGCATCGCGCATACCACCATCGGCCTTTTGGGCTATAATGTTTAGGGCCTCTTCCTCTACCGTAACATCTTCTTGTTGTGCCACGTAGGTCAAATATTCTACTATATCTTTCAGGTTTATCCTATTAAAATCATACACCTGGCACCGCGACAATATTGTTGGTATTATCTTGTGCTTCTCTGTAGTTGCTAATATAAAGATGGCATGCTTTGGTGGCTCCTCCAATGTTTTTAAAAATGAGTTAAAGGCCTGTGTCGATAGCATATGCACCTCGTCAATGATATATACCTTGTATTTACCTATCTGTGGGGGTATGCGCACCTGGTCTATCAAATCGCGAATATCCTCGACCGAGTTGTTAGAAGCAGCATCCATTTCATGAATGTTGTACGAGCGGTTTTCGTTAAATGCCACACACGACTCGCACTCGTTGCAAGCCTCATGCTCTGCAGTAAGTGAGAAACAATTTATTGTCTTTGCAAAAATACGCGCACAGGTTGTCTTTCCCACACCCCTAGGCCCGCAAAACAAATATGCATGTGCCAACTTGTTGTTGGAAATGGCGTTTTTTAACGTAGTCGTTAGTGCATTCTGACCAATAACAGATTTAAAAGTGGCTGGCCTATACTTCCTAGCCGAAACAATATAATTGTCCATAGTAATATAAAATTAGAACTACAAATCTAATAAAAAAATCCGACTTTATAGGGCCTTCTTCTGTAAGCAATATATTCTTATTGCACATTATTCATAGCATTTTAATTTATACTACCTATCGGGACCCAATAATCAAATACTTATCTACATATTCCATACATCACAATAACGCAATTCTAAACCATGTTTGCTTTTATCTGCTCGCTTTGCCTGCAGTGCATCAAGCATTTGCCGCACCACCAAATCCCCTCATAAAGTGGGCTATATCGTCGAAGCTTTATACCCAAGTGTCTTCGCAAAGCTATAGACGTTGGCGTTATATAGAGATGGGCAATAGCCCGTATCGATTCTCCCTCCGCTTACATATCCCTCTAGTAGGCCCCGCATCCACTATTTGCCCCACCCAATATATATACCTCAATAATCACAAGTATAGCGCCCCTTTTTTCTTTGCAACACACCCCATCCAATTTAAGTGCCTCTATCATTGCTTCTATAAGGTACATGCCATGCAGATATCACCACAGTTACACCACAATATTCCTACCTTTAGTTTTGTTCCAAAAAAAGAATTAACTCTTTTATCCAAAAAATGTTCATAAATACTTTTGTAAAAAGAAGTTAAGTTGCTACATTTGTTACCAACACCGCAAACGTTTTAGTTTTAGACATTACAAATTAAAATATCACCAACAGTGTAGCCACAAAAAAATATGAAAACCCCAATCACTACATTCATAATGGCATTCGTCATGCTATACATTTTTGCTAGCTGCGCAATGTATAGGCCCACCCAAGTTGCAGACCAATCGTTCGATGAGATAGCCAACTCTATACTTGTACAAAACCCCAACCCCAATTTTCCTCTAGCGCCAATACCAGCATCTATTACAGACCACAAAGAAAGGGCCATTTATCTCTCGAAATACTATTGGGAGCAATTTCCATTTCACGACACCACACTCATCAACCAACCCGAGATTACCGAACAGGGATTCGTAGATTATATACATATCCTAAAGTATATACCACCAAAAAATGCACGCAGATCTATCAGGTACCTCTTCGTAAAAGCGCAAGCAGACACTGCTATGTACGCCCATTTTGCATCGCTGTTCGAAAAGTATTACTTCAGTGCCAGCTCTCCCTTCAGAAACGAAGAGCTATACATGCCAGTACTCGAAACTATCCTAAAATCGGATATGCTCTCGGCGCAAGACTACGAAAAATACGATTTCCAAGAAGAGATGATCCACAAAAATAGGGTCGGCTCCAAAGCTGCCGATTTTGTTTATACACTCCAAAATGGCGATTGGAAAAGAATGCATGCTTTCAAGAGTAACTACCTCATCCTCTTCTTTGCAACACCCCAGTGCAACGTATGTGCACAACTTGCCTACGACATAAATAATTCTGAAGTCCTACAAAGGGTCTGCTCTCTCAATAGTTTTAGCAGAAGCATGCTCAGCGTGTTGCACATCTATCCGCTATCGGATATTACCCGTTGGAAAGAATCGCTGGCCTCAATGCCGCAAAAAAATTGGATACATGCCTACGACAATGCCATGTTTCTCACCAAAAATAGGGTCTATGACCTCAAGGCTCTACCAACAATATATCTGCTAGACAAAAACAAACGAATTATCCTCAAAAACACATCGCTTGAGGAAATAGAAAGTTTCTTCGTCTCTAAACAGTAACTAGGGACTAGAAACTTGGGACTAGAATAGAGTAGCTGTTAGCTTGGTTAATAGGCCTCTTAAAGGCTACTGCTAGTTGTAAAGTGCCTGTCATTCCGAGAACCCACCCAATTTATTATTAGGCAAAAAGAAGAAAATGACATTGAGATAAGATAATATAAAAAGTATCTTTTGCTAAAATGCTTAGTTCAAAAACAACTATGCACCCGAACATTTCTATGGCACCCCGACATCGACCGATGAGCCGAAAAACAAGTGCGAAAGGCGGTGGAATAAGAGACAAGGAACAAGAGACAAGAAGCCATTCAGTGCTGATGTAATCAGTCTAGCCTTTAGGCTAGAAGTTTTGACGATTTCAGCCTTTTGCATGCTAGTTTTACGAGTGAAGTGGGCTCAGTCTTGTCTTTTTATTTGCTTGCTTTTTTGCGTCAAGGCAAAAAGAGTAAATGGCTTGCCCCATGAAATCTGAGTTTATATTTCATTGGGGGGGGGGAGGGCACAACCCTTTCACAAATATTAAATGATATGATTATCGCTATAATCAGTTAATTTAAAACGCCAAAGTTTTTATTTCTTGATATATAGCATGTTGCAAAAAACATGACATTGGCACACGTAGTGAAGAATCTTTTGAAAGAAACTAGG
Organism: uncultured Dysgonomonadaceae bacterium; assembly: GCA_964452155.1. Taxonomy (GTDB): domain Bacteria; phylum Bacteroidota; class Bacteroidia; order Bacteroidales; family Dysgonomonadaceae; genus UBA2632. Next base: position 957 of record CAYVLC010000063.1, on the reverse strand, counting down.
AGCTAGAAAATTAATTAAGAATTAAGAAGCTAAGCGGTTATAGGACAAATCGAGTTTTTAAAACAAGGAGGCGTTCATGGCCTACGGCCAATTTTTTACCACAAAGACCACCAACGAGGTACAGAGAATTAAGGCTGAAAAACTGATAGCTGTTAGCTCATTTACTACTCACCGTTTGCTATACAAACTCCTCCTTCAACTGCTCTACCCACTTAGCCAGACGCCCTTCGGTCTCGTCATACTCGTTGTCCTCGTCAAGAGCTAGCCCTAGCCACTTGCCGTCAACCACTGCCATTGATTCGTCGTAAGTATATCCTTCATCGGCTATTTCACCCACAATCTTCACTTTCTCTTTCAATGCATCGTGCAGCACATAAATGGCCTCAGCATAAGAACTAGAAAACGAAGCACTATCTCCCAGACCAAATATGGCAACTGTCTTATTACTAAAATCAACCTTCGACGAAAATGCAGGCAAAAAACCCTCCCAATCGTCTTGCAAGTCCCCAATACCAGTAGTAGAGGCCCCCAGTATCAGATATTTGTAGGGCTGCACAGCATCAATAGATACGCTCTCAACATTAAAAATATCTGCCCTACCATCGAACATTTCTTTTATTCTATTTGCAATCAGTTCTGTATTTCCACCAGAACTCCCGTAAAGTATGGCTATTTTGTTCATCGTCTGTTGTATGTTTTAAAAATAAAAAATGAGTAATTCAATTTACAAACACAAAAATAACAATTTTGTTTGAATTATCTGTACCTATAGCAATATTACTAGCAACACATATTCGTGTTTTTAAATACATAAAAACAAATAAGTATTGGATATACTCAAAAAATCAACTACTTTTGCAACACAAATTTCACTTGTTGATGGCGCGATAGTTCAATGGATAGAATAGAAGTTTCCTAAACTTTAGATCCGGGTTCGATTCCCGGTCGTGCTACTTT
>CAYVLC010000062.1:0-15405 GCA_964452155.1 uncultured Dysgonomonadaceae bacterium | reverse complement strand
TCACGCTGCATTTATTGCGATTTTTTTACTTCTACCAACGAGGTAGAGATGGACAGTTTTGTGGTGGCTTTATGCAAAGAGATAGTGTTTAGAAAAAATGAGTTGGCAAGCAATTCTGTAAAAACAATCTACTTTGGTGGAGGCACTCCTTCACGCTTGCAGCAAAATCATTTTGAACACATCTTCGAAACCATTAATGTAAACTACACATTAGCCGCAGAGTTGGAGATAACAATTGAGGCAAACCCAGATGATTTGACATACGAATATGTGGATATGCTTCACACTTTGCCATTCAATAGAATAAGTATTGGAATACAAAGCTTCGACGACCAAGAACTAAAATTCCTTAGTCGCAGGCACAATGCTAAGGGAGCTATTGAAGCTGTAAAATATTGTCAGAAAAAAGGATTCCACAACATAAGTATCGACTTGATGTATGGTTTGCCAAAACAAACCTTAGCTATATGGCAGCGCAACCTGCAGCAGGCTATAGCGTTGAATATTCAACATATATCTGCATACCACTTAATCTATGAAGAGAAAACACGCTTGTACTCTTTGTTGCAGGCCGGAAAGGTGAGTCCGGTAGATGAAGACAGTAGCCTTGAGATGTTTGAAACATTGATTGATACAATAGTTAAAGCTGGATTTGAGCACTACGAAATATCTGCTTTTGCAAAGCAAGGCTACATTTCACAGCACAACACTTCTTATTGGACAGGCCAAGAATACTTAGGATTTGGCCCTTCTGCTCATTCATTTGATGGCAAACATCGGTGGTGGAATGTAGCTTCATTGCCAAAATATATTGCTGGTATTAATAGCTCGAATCCCGCCATTGAGCTAGAGAATATTGATGGCACAACAAAATACAACGAATATATCATCACAGGCTTGCGTACAGTGTGGGGAATTGATTTGGAAATATTGAAAGCTAGATTCGGAGACGAACTGCATGACTACTTTTTGCAGAATGCTCAAAGATACTTCAATCTCAACTATTTGAAAAGAGACAACGCCATCGTTACCCTCACACACCAAGGGATATTTATATCTGACGGAATAATGAGCGATTTGATGAAGGTTTAGAAAAGACGGAGAGAGTTTTTAGTTATTAAGATTGACAGACACACCCAGCTTGAGCAACATGGGATTGACTGGATAGTTGGGTAGTGAGAAATAGTTTGGTTTCTTGAGCACCATATCTGCAATGTTATACATCATCACGAAAAACCTTAACTGCTTTAGGTGCATGTTTGCATATCCAGTCACGATAGGATAGTTTCCAACCTTCTTCTCACGTTGGTTGTAGAACTGCACCAAAGCTGCTTCATACCCGGGAGCGTAATATTTTGTATGAATATGTGCATCTATTCCCAGCTGCAATGTCAACTCATCTACAATTTTTGTCTTTATAAATAAGTTGGAGTAGGCACTTAGTGAAGGCAGGGGGATGGCATCTTCGTTGCTAGAGGTCTGATAAACTACAGAATTGTTCCAGTTGAATATGCCAGCTTTAAAATACTGATCGATTCGAGCAGACACAACTTGTATGTTGTCGCTTTCTTGGAAGGGGAGTTTGGTTTCGTCAAAATAGATAAAGTTTTGAATGTTTTCTACCCCTACACTCAGTGTAGTTTTAGTAAATGGGATATGTAGTTTTCCTCCAATGTAAACTCTACGGGTATCGCCAAAATCGTTGTTCCACCAAAAATATTTCGAGTGGTATTGCTGTTCCAAGAATCTAGGCTTCAGGTTTTTTATATATGCTTCACCACTCAAATTTGTTTGCTTTCCGGCAATGTCTATTGTTGTACCTACATCTCCTTTTATTCTAAATTCGCCCAAGTTCTCACCCAGCACTCCCAAATCGGCCTCGGCATTAAATCGTAGATACTTCCCTTGCTGTTTGCTGAGGACCCCGCCAATGGTTACAGCTTGTTCTTTATGTTCATATCGGCCATCTCCTACGGTGTCGAGCAGGTTGAAATTTCTTGTTTCGTGTTCCACAAACAGTGTCAAGCCAAACTTTACCCAATCTCTAAAGCCTTCGCGCATAGAGAGGGCCAAGGTGTTTTTGAGTGTGCTGAAACGCGTGCTATCGTCAACTGCCGATTTGTAGTAGCTGTTTCTATAAAGCGTATCTATTCTTTGTGCGGTGTTTCCATCTGGAAGTGTTACGCTAGCGGTGTCGTAAGATAGGAATCTGCGGTATTGGTTTTTGTAGCGCGAGGTTAGTATTATGCTCGCCACAGGAACAAATTGTTTTTCGCCAGGGTTTAAAGTTGGTTCGTTGTATCCTAAATTATATCTTGCAGATAGGTAAAACTGATTGGTTTTTATCCTATTCCACGTATCTGTGAAGAGGGTAGGGATATCGCGCGATGAAAAGTTCTGCTCTATCAATTCGGGGTTTGTTATAAATGTAGAATCGGTAATACCTCCGTTTTCGAAGTTGGTGGCAGATGTTTGTGACCCATAGGCGTGAACTTCTATGCGATCGCTTAGATAGTTTCCATAAACAGAAAAATTGTTTTGCTTGGCTGCTTGCGATGCATAGAAACCTTTGGCATTGATGAAATCGAGATCGAATCCTAGATTTAAGTGACGATTCATGTTCATGGTGAGCCTTGTTTCTAATCGTTCTTCTTTATCTATATTGCCTCCGGCTCGCTGATAGTTGATGCGAGAGTAGGGTACACGTGTATTGAAGAATAGCTGCTTGTCAACATCTTTGTTGTAGGGGTAGTAGGCATCGTAAAAGAAAAACTGACTCCGCTCTGCACGATCAAAAAACAGTTTAGATATAACAGGCGAGCCCAAATTGCCTAAATAGCCCATTGCTACAGAGTTTCCATCGGGTAGTGTTGTGTGTTGGTAGTTGTATAGTAGGGTGTCTGGTTCGGCCGTATATCGTTCGCCAGTTCGCTCATCAATTTTCCAGATAGTAAAACGCGGAAGGATTGTGGTTGTTGTGTCGGGAGCTATAGGAGCCATCCTTCTCATTTCTTGCTCTCTTTTCGTTTGCTCCATAATAATATCGAGCGAGTCTTTCTCAGTTGTAATCAGAGACGAATCGGGCACGATGATATGCGGTTGCTGTGCAAACGATATAGTTGCAAAAAAACTTAATAAACAAAGTATAAGTAGCTTTTCTTTCATCGATTGCAAACTTACATAAAAAAAAGTCATTCATTTATATGTTCCCATAACTTTATGCGGTTTTTCATAAAATTTAGGTGTTGGCTATTCCTATGTTTTGTCAAACAGATTCGCAATGTCGGATCTGTTTGGTGTGTAAATTATAATTGTTTTCCAACAAAATGAGTTGCTTGACGTAGATATATATATAGTTTTTAAGAGGTACCTTATCATCAAAAATATTTCTTTAATAAAACTGTCAATAAAACCGCAGCCTGTTGTATTGGTAGTGCTCATTTGCGATGTGCAAAAAGATTTGAAATACTTTGAGGTACTCGTTATTGTATGAACACTTTTAATCTATGGTCTGTTTTGAAAAAAAAAGTTGCTGACCGAAGGCTTTATGTTCTTTTACAACATGAGCAGTTGTAAATGTCAACATCTCTATTCAGCCTGTAATTTTTTTTGAAACGCGAGGCTGTTTTATGTTTTAAAACATAAAGTAAGAATTTTAACACAATTCATTTGGTTGTAACGATTCAGCTGCATATTTTTGCGATACTAAAAACTAAACAATACTAAACCAAATGTATTTATTTGGTATTTATATGTTCTGTGGCTAGAGGTAGTAGATGTGTTTGTTTTTTTAAGCGGTACAGTCCTATTTTTTTTACCAATTTCGGTTAAACGTTTAACCGCAAAGTTTAGCTAAAACGATACAATAATATAATGATATAATTCACGGAGTAATTTTAATATTAAATATCCATATTATGAAGAGTGTAAAATTAAACTTATTTTTCTTGGGCATTTTTATTCTATTTACTGTTCATTCATTTGGCCAAGTTCAAGTTAGTGGAACGGTAATAGATATCACAGGCGAGTCATTGCCTGGCGTGTCAATTCTGGTGAAAGGCACCAATAGAGGAGGGGTCACTGATTTAGATGGTCGATACAGCCTACAGGCGCCAGACGATCAGTCTATTTTGGTTTTCTCGTATGTTGGAATGCAAACCCAAGAGATAAACATTAATGGAAGAAGTACCATTGATGTAACATTAGATTATGTCAGCATTGGGGTTGACGAGGTTGTTGTAACTGCATTAGGGATTTCACGAGAGAAAAAATCACTCGGATATTCGGTTGCAGAGGTAAAGGGTGAAAATATACAGCGAGTTGCGCAAGAAAATGTCTTGAATGCACTTTCTGGTAAAGTTGCAGGAGCTACCATTAGTTCTACTGGAGGGCCAGGATCATCTGTAAGCATGATTATTCGTGGAGCTTCTTCATTAACTAGTGACAATCAGCCTCTATTTGTTATTGATGGAGTTCCTATGAACAACACTTTGAATAACGTTCAGGGTATTGGTCGTGAGAACACTCCCGACTTTGGTAATGCAATTTCCGATATAAACTCTGAAGATATTGAAAGTATATCTGTATTGAAGGGCCCAAGTGCTGCTGCATTGTATGGCTCGCGTGCAGGTAATGGGGTTGTTCTGATTACAACCAAATCGGGTAAAAAATCAAAAGGTTTGGGTGTTAATATTACGTCAAGTACTGTTATTGAATCTCCTTACAAATACATTTCGAGCCATAAGTTGATGGCAAATGGTCGCAGACCTTTCACTCAGGACAATCGTCCTAATAATGGTCTTCCGTATTACGATGTGCCAGTTGCCGATTCATATTGGGTTGGGCCAGAACTCGACAAAGGCATGATGGCCTATCAGTGGCCCTATTTTAATGCAGATGGCGAACTGGAAGCAAAGCCTCTAGTGTCGCATCCTAACAATGCCAAAGATTTTTTTAATACTGGATTTACTACCACCAATGGCTTCTCATTGACAGATGCCAAAGAGCGATTAAACTACAGGCTTTCTTATAGCAATATGCTGCACAAAGGTATTATTCCAAATAGTGATTTGAATAAAAACTCAGTAAGTTTAAACTCTACATTAAAAATTGTTGATAACATAACATTCGATTCGAGTATAAACTTCACTTCTTCAGGTGCAGACAACCGTCCATCAACGGGAAACAGAGGATCGAATCCCTTGCAGGCACTGTTCGATCTAAACTCTCATATCGACATTAATGACCTTAAAGACTATTGGGAGCCTGGTCAAGAAGGGCTCAAGCAAAGGTCTCCTTACAACCTAAAGGTGAACCCCGATGGAACTTTCGGTAGAGGTAATTTTATAAACAATCCTTATTTTCTGGCACATGAAGTCAATAACAGTTTTCGTCGCGACAGAATTTATGGTAATGCTAGTTTAGAATGGCAAATTACTCCACAGATTTCTTTGACGGGTGGGTATAGTCATGATCAGTTTTACGAAAAAAGAGAAACTAGTATAGCTCCTAGTTATTCACGTGATGCAAACGGTGTTTATGGTTTGCAAAATATGTACCGCAGAGAACAAAATGCCGATTTCTTGCTAGGGTATAACAATCGCTTTGAGGACTTTAGTATTTCTACTTCGGTTGGTGGCAACTACATGTACCAGTATGCAGATAATAATCTAGCACAAACAAAAGATAGAGGAACAGGTTTAATAGTTCCTGGCATTTATAGTCTTAGCAATATTGCACCAGACAACATCGTTTATAATTCTGGATGGAGCCAAAAAGGAGTTTATAGTTTATATGCTTTAGCATCTTTGGGATATAAAGATATGGTATATCTTGATTTGACTGCTCGTAACGATTGGTCGAGTACACTTCCTGTTCAAAACCGCTCATATTTTTATCCATCAGCTTCTTTGAGCTTGTTGCTTAATAATATGGTGGATATGGGGGAGCATGTTTCACTTGCAAAACTACGTGCAGGCTGGGCATCGGTGGGTAATGATACCGATCCATACAAGCTGATGTCTGTTATGAACAACCAGGGTTCGTGGGGCAATCAAACTCAACTTTCTACCTCCGGGACATTGTTGCTTCCAGACCTAAAACCAGAAATTCAGACTTCATGGGAAATTGGTGGTGAGCTAGCTTTTTTTAATAATCGGTTAAGATTGGATGGCACATACTATCAAGCAGAAAATGAAAATCAAATCTTAAATATTGGGTTACCATCTTCATCTGGTTACTCAGGGAAACAAATCAATGCGGGGTTAATATCTAGTAAGGGATACGAGTTTTCTCTTGGTCTAACACCTATTTCTACGTTAGATTGGAACTGGGATGTAAACTTTGTTTTCTCAAGCAATCGCACAAGAGTAGAAGAACTGTCGGATGGGTTTGATTATATAACACTTTGGACAGATGCTAAAGGTGGTGCTGTTACACGTGTAGGCGACGAAATAGGCCAGATTGTGGATAACGTAATTGTGCGGGTTAAAGACCCAAATTCTGAATACTTTGGTTGGCCCATTCTTAACAAACAAGGAGAGCCTAGTAAAGAAGGCTGGGAGAAACATATGGAAAAAGGCGATAACTCTGCAGTTATTGGCAACTTTAATTCTAATTTTCTTTTTGGTATGCAAACAGCCCTATCGTATAAAAAATTTACTCTCAATGTGAGCTTAGATTGGAGAAATGGAGGAAGTTTCATATCTCAAACTTATCGCTACGGAGAATCAGATATGCATACTCAAAGATGGATAGACCGCACCCTTAAGCTAAGCGACATGAGCGGAGATGAAATGGCTAGATATTTAAAAGATAATGCTGATAAATACCTATCGCCTGATGGACAGTTTTATGTAGTAGTGGGAGGCCCAACAAAAGAAACAGGGGGACTAACTCATAAAGAAGATGGAATTACGTTGAGTGATGGTGTCTTCATGCCAGGTGTTCAGGGATATTATGATGATAATGGCAAATTTGTGATGACACGCGAGCATCTTGGAGCTGGAGATACTCCCACCATCAGATTTCAAGACTTTTATGGTTGGGATTATGCCCGTACTGCACTATTTGACGCTGATTTTCTAAAACTTAGAGAAATATCAATTACTTATCAATTGCCTCCATTAACATTTATGGGTCTTAATAATGCATCTGTTTCACTTTATAGCCGTGATATTATACTTTGGACTAAAGCCGGAATTGGCATCGATCCAGAGAAAGCTTTTCAAGCCGAAAGTGGAGTTCAGGGAAGTGGTAGCCAGTTTAGACAAGGAATAGAGCGTTACAACGTTTCTCCTTGGACTATTCCTGTGGGGCTCAAGTTAAGCGTTAGTTTTTAACAATTTAATTTTAATGAAAATGAAAACATTTACAAAGATATTACTGGTATTACTGATTATACTTCTTCCGTCATGCGAAGAGCATTTGACCGACCTCAATATTAATCACAACGGTGTAGATCCTTCAATTGTAAATCCAAACTTAATGGTGCCAACAATTATTGTATCAACAGCATCGTCTTATTTGAAAGCAAATTACGATGAAGATTTTGCAGGTGTTATGCAATATGTACAAAAAAGTGGATGGGGAAGCGAATTGAATAAATTTGCATGGAGAAAAGAACGTAGTTGGAATGATAAATACAATATTCTAAGAGATGCTCAACATTTGTATAAACGAGCCGAAGAAGAAGGAATGGAGTTTCAGCAGGGGATTGCTCTTGTAATCCGAGCTTTAAATTTTGGATATATTGCCGATACTTGGGGCGATGCACCTTATTCTGCAGCTTTAAATGCTTTAAATGGAGGGCAAGAAGATCTTTTTCCTGTATTCGATTCGCAGGAGTCTATCTATAAAGGAATTATTGAAGAGCTAAAAATGGCAAATACACTGTTGTCAAAATCAGAGGGGGAGTACAAAGGAATAAGTCCCGATGCAGATGTTATTTATGGTGGTAAACCTGCACAGTGGCGAAAGTTTGCTAATTCAATTATGCTGAGATATTATATGCGCCTTTCGGCAAAGCTACCAGATTATGCCAAGGCCGGTATTGAAGAGGTTTTATCTAATGCTTCTGTTTATCCTATCTTCACTTCGGTTAAGGATGATGCAAGAATGAGCTATATAGGTTCGTCTCAAAACGATTCTTGGCCACAGGCTATAGCATTTGATGCAAGTAAAGATAATTTTACTAGAATTCAGCTTTGTGCAGGATTCAGAGATGTGCTAGTTGATCACAACGACCCTCGTTTGGGTGTTTGGTTCAAAAAAGTAGTCATCCCTATAAAAGTTTCTGATAAATATGGTGACGATGAAATTGTAGGTGGTATAAGATACCTTCACCCAGATTATCTAGCTAGCCATGATATGGTTATTTACAATAAAAATACTTGGGTAGCCGATGTTGAAGCTGGCAAGCAGCTCATAGATACGATGGACTATGCTGGTTTGCCCATTGCTTCTACTATTGGAGATGGCTCTGGTTGGAATCTAAATCCACAACCTATTCAGGGTGGACCAAACGTGCACAACTCTGCACTTGCAGATATGTATCAACAATCATCTGGCAATTTGCTAAAAGCACGCTTGGTATCGTATGCAGAGGTTTGCTTCATTTTGGCAGAAGCAGCTCAAAAAGGCTGGTCGGTTGGCACACAAAAAGATTGGTATGAAAAGGGTGTAAAAGCTTCTTTTGAAACTTGGGGTGTTGCTGATGACTATGCTTCTTATATTGAAGAAGAGGGTGTGAGCTACAATGGGTCGTTGGAACAAATTATGGAACAGAAATGGATTGCCAACTGGACAGTTGCACACGAATCGTGGTGCGATTGGAGAAGAACAGGGTATCCTAAGTTTTCTATAGGACCTTTTGGCTTGCGTAAAGCAATGCCTTTACGTTACGAATATGGGAGTAACGAAAAGTCGAGAAATGATTCTAATTATAAAAACGCTATCCAAAATTTACAAGAAACCCCTTTTACTGCTACTGACGGAAAAGATAGTTCTTGGTCAAAGTTTTGGTTGCTTCAGGGATTGAGTAATCCGTATTGATTTTTTTAAGAGTACTTTGAAGAGAAGAAAATATACCGCGAGTTTCTTTGATTTCATTTTTGATAAAAACAATCATAACGAATGTGAGAAATTTTACTTGGTGTGTTTTCTTCTTTATTTAATTAGTTTTTATACAACATACCACTCTGCAAACTTGTCTATTTTAAAAAGGCTGCTTTCAATGTAACATATAAAGCATAAAGAATACGGGTAGATTGTATTTTAGAGATGAAGTGGAGCTAAAACAGTTGACAATTGTGAGTTTAGGGATGATTGTGTGTGTGCATGTCAAAAAAAGATAGGCTAGATAGTCAAAAACAATGAGTTTTCTGACAGACTCACACTATAGTGATCAATTTAATGGATATTTAATTATAAAAAAACAGTAACTTTATTATCAATAAACAAAGAGAAGATGAACGAAAAATTGAAAATACAAATTATATTCTTTCTTATTGCAGTTTTCAGTATAGTGAAACCTGAAATTATAAATGCACAAAGAGATCAAACATATTTTAAAGATAAACCATTTTTACAGGACTACAGCATTAAATACCTCAATGAGAATTCTGATGTGGAACTATTGAAGGTGGCATCCGATAGAAATGGATATATTCAACTCCTTTCTTCAAAAGGATTGCTAAGAAATAGAGCGGGACAATTTCTTTTTCCTGGAACATTAGTAAAAGATGTGCACGACCGACCAACTTCTGATAAAAATATTGCGTCGATTGGAACTTATAGAGATCAGTTGGTTTATATCGACGATAAGGCTGTTTTTAGCAATGCATGGGCTGGTAAATTATATTCTAGGCACGATATGCCAAATGCAAAAATACTCAGTGGAGGAAAAGATTTTATTTTCTTAATTTCAGACGGAAAGAGATTAAGCTTACTAAAAGATTCACAGAGTTTGTGGAAAGGCACATTGCCTAATGATGAGGTGCAAGATATTAAATACGATGCAAAGGACAATCTTTTTTGGATTTTAGGAAAGAAATCTATCAACACCTTCTCTCCTGATAATAAAAAGATGGCAAAAATATTAGATAACAGCAATGTTACTTGTATGGAGTTGGTGCCAGGAAAATTAATTGTGGGAACAAACAATGGTTATTTTGAAATGGACCTACAGACTAAAAAACAACGCGGCGAAATAAAACGAAAAATGCCATGGACAGATTTAACGGCGATAAGTTATATTGACAACAATCTGTGGTTTGGATCTACCTCTGGAGCAATGATGCTTAAAGATGACAATACATTTAGTTACTATGCATCAAAACGTTGGATTCCTTCAGATACTGTGGTTCAGATTGCTAAGGGTCCCGAAAACTCTGTGCTAGTATTGACCAATAGTGGTATGGGCAATATACATTTCAAAGAGATGACCCTAGCTGACAAGGCTGATTTTTTTGAAAAACAAGTGCGCCACCGCCATATTAGAACAGGTTTTAATGCAACCCTAAAGAATATGATTAATGGTGATATTACCACTGGCACTTTGCAAAACTCTGACAACGATGGTCTGTGGACATCGATGTACCTGGGAGCGGAAGCTTTTAGATATTCAGTAACAAAATCGGACGAAGCTCTGCAAAATGTGAAAGAATCATTGGAAGCTATGGAGCGTTTATATACGATAAATCCAATGAAATCGGGATTTCCATCTCGCTCGTTCGAAAGGGCTGGATATAACGATGATGACAAGCCTTGGAGAGCAACTGAAGATGTGGAATGGGATTGGAAATCGACTACAAGTAGTGACGAAGCTATTGGGCACGCATTTGTTTTTAGTGTTATAGCAGAACTGATTGATGTAGCACCTATACGAGATAAGGCTGTAGAGCTACTAGATCTTATGATGGGACATATTGTTGCTAATGATTTATATTTAATAGATTTTGATGGAAAGCCTACCACTTGGGGTAGATGGAATCCTGAGTATGTAAATGGTTTCCCAACCTCTGTGGGTGATAGAAAACTAAACAGCTCAAATATAGTAGCTATGCTACAAAGTGCTTATCACTTTACTAAAAAAGAAATATACAAGGAAAAAGCTTTTGAGCTGATGCATGAGCATGGTTATTTAGATAACTTAATGCGCCCTATGAGTGAAATTGGTAAAGCACCAGAAGAGGCAGACGAATGGGGCAAGATGCTCTCAAGTGCTTGGAATCATTCTGATGATGAGATGTATTATTTAGGATACTGGGGTTTATATCGTTATGCTTTTGACGATAATCTGAAAGCCATGTACAAAGAAGCAATAGTTGACCATTGGGAGGCTGAGCGTCCCGAAAAAGAAGGGTTGTGGAACATTATGACGGCTCTTGTTGGTAACAACAATTATGACTTTGATGAAGCAGTTTGGTATTTACAAGAATATCCACTAGACTTAATAACATGGAACATGAAGAATAGTCACCGAAAAGACATAGAGCACATGTCAGAAAACTTTAGAGGTCAGACCATCAAAGAGGTTTTGCCTCCTGATGAATTGCGCATCAGCAGACACAATTCGAATCGGTTTATTCTAGATGGCGGCAACAGTGGTCAATCTGAATATAGTGCTGGAGATATCTGGTTGCTACCCTACTGGATAGGAAGATACTTAAATGTAATAAGCGAACCTGCACCGAATTAGACAAAAATAATATTTATGATTTTAAGAATTAATTTAGTCCTAATCCTTTTCTCGCTGATATCGTGCAACATATTTCAAAAAGAGGATGATGCATCAGTAGAGGCAGTAATGGATAATGTGATTACGGAACTATATAAAAACAACACCCAAAAAGAACTTCAATCAATAACGAATGAACAGGTATATGGCCTGTTTTCAGATGAAGAACGTGAGGTGTTGGCTACAAAGCATTGGATGTTTGACACAAATGTGCCAGTAGTTGTTTCGGTAATGCGTAGCACAAAACAGGAGATTGTACCATTCTGGTTGATTGAAAATAGTTTTGTAAAAACCGACATGACTGTGAGTAATGAGATGACTAGTTACGAAATCTGGCAAAAACGTTTTGATGCAGGAGAAGTTGGATTGGGTGTAAATGGATTTGAGAATTTTGGATTGCACTACTTTGTGTCTGTAGGAGCTCAAAATAAAAATGATGAATTACACTTGACCAATTTCTTCCCTCTAAATCAATATGTTGGAGTAATGCAAGATGGAGCTTTTACTTATCACGATTGGGACGAATTATTGTTGTATGATGTTCCTGATGAGCTAGTAGGCCACAAACTCTTAACAACAATAAGAGGGCGAGGAGTGGAGTCTCATTTAGTAAATGCTTTCCGTACAACCGAGTATCCATCGTCTGCCAACCCCGACCAGGTAATGCTTACATGGAGCGCAGATCCTAAAACAAGTATAGATATTCAATGGCGCACCAATACAAGTGTTGAGAATGAGACTTTATGCTTTCGTGAAAAAGACAGTAAAGAGTTTTTTTATGAAAATGCAGAGAAGTACTTGATGGAAGATTTAAGATTGATAAACGACAGATTTGTTCATCGTTTCACAGCCCATTTGAGTAACTTGAAACCTGGCACGACATACGAATATCGTATAGGAGCTGAAGGTGAATGGAAAAAAAATCATACTTTCACAACCGAAAAAGATACAGATTCGTTTTCATTTATCTGGTTTGGCGATACACATTGCTCTCCCAAATGGGGCGAATTGGTGAACGTGGCGTTTAAGAATCATCCCGATGCCGCCTTCTTTACTATTGCTGGCGACTTGGTGAATGATGGCCTGCATCGTGATCATTGGGATGCTCTTTGGGATTACTCAAAAGAAGTTATTAGTAATCATCCCGTTATGAGTGTTCCTGGAAATCATGATAATCGTGCAGGTTTAGGAGCACTCATGTATCGAGAAATGTTTAGCTATCCAAAAAACGGACCAGAGGGCGTACCTCTAGAGCAAACCTATTCTTTTAATTATAAAAATGCACTGTTTCTAATGATTGATGCTACATCATCAATAGAACTTCAGACAAATTGGATAGAGCAACAACTAAAAAATTCTACTGCTACTTGGAAGTTTGCAGTGTTTCATTTTCCACCTTATAATTTTAATGATCCTTACTTTGATATTCAGGAAGCATGGGTGCCATTATTCGATAAGTACCATGTTGACATGGTATTTGGAGGCCATATTCATTATTACATGCGCTCTCACCCCATGAAAGGTGGAGAGACACAGCAATCTTTTGATGATGGAACTGTTTATGTAATATCTATTGGTGTTCCAGCTCGTTCTCGTGGTATTGGTGAAGAACCTTATGCTGCAGTTAGAAGTGGCGATGGACAGTTTTATCAATACTTAAAAATTGATGGCAACGAACTCACATTTTCAGCTATAGATTCTGATAATAAGCCCATAGATTCCTTTACAATTGTGAAACCAAATACAGATAAAAAATAGCCAGATGATTAAGTTGATTATTCCTTTCTTTTTTCTATTCGTGATAACTTTAAATGCTCAGCAAAAAAACAGTTTTAACTCAATAGTAAAAGAGGATCTTGTTTTTGCACCTCAGGCAGAGCACGCCCATGGTAGCAGCTTGGTGAAACTACCCAATGGCGATTTTTTAGTAGCATGGTTCCAAGGGAGCGGAGAGCGTGAAGCCGACGATGTGCGAATTATGGGAGCACGCCTGGTGAAGGGCAAAGTAGAGTGGAGTAAGCCTTTTGTAATGGCCGATACACCCGGACTGCCCGATTGCAATCCGGTTCTTTTTCTGAATCAGAAGGACCAATTGTTTTTAGTATGGATTGCTGTGCAGGGTAATAGATGGGAAGGATCTATTTTACGCACCTGCACTACTAATAATTATAACAATGCAGGTGCTCCTATCTGGGAGTGGCAGGACAATATTTTTCTAAAACCCGGCCAGGAGTTTGAAGAGGAGGTTGAGCAGAAATTCAAAGAAATGCCTAAGCTACAGCATGGTTGGGCTGAGTATGCACCTCTTTATGATAAAATGATTATTGAAGCCAGCAAACACAAATTGAACCGAAGTATTGGTTGGATGAGCCGTATTAAACCTCTTCTCTTAAGCAGTGGTCGCATCATTCTACCACTCTATTCAGATGGCTACAATCTCTCTCTTTGTGCTATTTCTGATGACGATGGCAAAACTTGGCTTCCATCAAAACCAATAGTGGGCCGTGGTCCAATTCAACCCGCATTGGCATTAAAAAAGAATGGCGATATTATTGCTTATATGCGCGATAGCGGCGATGCACCGCCAAGAGTTCATAAGAGTGTCTCAAAAGACAAAGGAGAAAGCTGGAGTTATTCTGTAAAGACAGATATTCCAAACACTGCAAGTGTTGAACTGCTTGTTCTACATGATGGTAGGTGGGCTTTCTTGGGTAACGATATTGAAGATGGACGCTACCGAGTGGTACTCATGCTCTCTGACAATGAGGGTGAAAATTGGAAATGGAAAGAGTATTTAGAAAGTACTAAAAAAGAAGATGGGATGAGTTTTTCTTATCCAAGTTTACTCCAATCCAACGATGGGATGCTCCACATAAGCTATTCAATGCATTCGAAAAAAAGAGGAAAATCAATAAAGTATTTAATTGTTGATCCAGCTAAAATAAAATAATAGAAGCTTTAAGATTGGTCATTGATATTGAATTCATAACTCTTTAAAACAATATGTTTTAAAGAGTTATTCTTTTGTTGGATCTAGGTTAGGATGTTATCCTACATTATTCATCACTCCTTAAGTGTATATATATTATCTTGCTTGTAATCAATAGTATATAGATTATTTTTGCTCTTATGTGGATGCCTACTTTTGGGCAATGTTCGCTTTTATCTTCACGCATCTGCTTTGTTCCAAACTCCTTGAAATAGTGGCCTATATCGGTGGAGTTCGAGGCCTAGCATCTACGTAAAGCTAAAAACGTGAATAATGCGGGTTATGCAAAAGTATATGTTTGTTTTACATTTCAATGTCTGCAATAAATAATTTGTCTCACGCTTGGCCGATTTCCAAATGGGTGTGCTGCAAAGTAGAAACAGTAAGAATAGAAAATAAATATTTCGCTCATCCGAGTTTAAGCTGATGCGGGTATAGGTTTATTACAGACAGTGTTGTACCTAGCGAAGCACAGGTAGCTAATGAATTTAAAGGGTAGTTTATTGGTTACTTAGGGTTGTTGTATAATTAAATTGATGCGACTCTTTTTCGTGAATGAGTTTACATTGAATATCACAGCCTTTAGATCCGTTTGGAGCCTTGTCTATACCCAACTATCTTATAAACGTGAGCTCGGGATAAAAAAAGGTTGTGATATAGACATATTATTTCTATATTT
>CAYVLC010000061.1:0-15549 GCA_964452155.1 uncultured Dysgonomonadaceae bacterium | reverse complement strand
CAGAAGGTGGTTGCAGCTTTGTAAAAACTGAAGTTGCAGCGTTGTAAAAACTGAATATGTTTATTTTTCCAATTTTGGAGATTTCTCAAAAGGGACCTCTGAGATTGAATTATACTAGAACCAAAAAATAAAATTTGAATAAACTAATAAATACAATTATATGAATTTAAAAGAAGAAACAAACAAGAAGGGCAAAAATAATTACACAAAGTTTATAATAATGCTTGCTGGTTCTTTTATAGCCATGTACATAACGATGTATCTAAACACTTATCAAATTGATCACGTTTATTTTAGCCTTACACGTTTATACATGACTTGTTTAGGTATTTCTGCAATGGCATTGATAATGTTTTTCACAATGCGTAGAATGTATCGCAACAAAAAGAAAAACATAGCCATTGTTCTTGGTAGCATTATTCTCTTCGTCAGCGCACTTGGTCTTGTTAGAGTGCAAAAACCAATTGTTGGAGATGTCCTTTGGATGAAAGCAATGATACCCCACCACTCCATTGCAATCTTGACGAGTGAACGAGCTGATATAAAAGACCCCGAAGTGAAACAATTGGCAGAGGATATTATTGAAGCTCAGAAAAGAGAAATTGAGGAAATGAAAAAGATGATTGAAAGACTTCAGAATTAAAAATAGAAGTTGACAAAGGCAAAACAACAAATTAGATAAAAAAATAAACATTATGCATAGATTTGGCGAACACGGTTGGGGAATGCGATTTGGAATGGGCTGGTGGTGGATAATTGGCCTCATTGTTATGATAATCATCGTTTGGATGATTGTGAAAGCAATAAACCAAAACAAAAACTCTACACCCCGTTTCGATAATAAATCGGCACTTGATATCCTGAAAGAGCGTTATGCTCGGGGCGAGATTAATAAACAGGAGTTTGATGAACGCAAAAAAGATTTAATGTAGTATTCGCAAGAAAACAGCAAATATCAAAAAAATAAGGAGAGCTTAAATGTCTCTCCTTGTTTTTTTGTAAATTGCTACTGCAACTTTATAACTTTAATGCTCCTCCTCCACCTTTTTCATTTTCCTTTTCAGCAATTGGGCATTTAGTGCTACTATGATAGTGCTCATGCTCATAAGTACTGCTCCCATTGCGGGACTTATTAGAATACCTGCGCTGTATAGTACACCTGCAGCAAGTGGTATTGCCGCAACGTTGTAACCCGTAGCCCAAATGAAATTCTGAATCATTTTGCGATAAGATGCCTTACCAAAAAGAATGAGCGTGGCAATATCTTCTGGATTGCTATTCACCAATATAATATCGGCAGTCTCGGCTGCAACATCCGTTCCGCTACTTACAGCAATGCCTACATCAGCTGTGGCAAGTGCAGGTGCATCATTGATGCCATCGCCTGTCATGGCTACAAACTCACCTTTTTGTTGAAACTCTTTTATTTTATTCAATTTCTGATCGGGCAATAGTCCTGAATAATAGCCGTCAAGCCCCAGCTCATCGCTTACGCTTTTAGCCACTTTCTCATTATCGCCTGTCATCATAATGCATTTGATATCATTCTCTTGAAGTGTTTTGATTGCATCATAAGATTGTTCTCTTATCTCATCGGACATGGCTATAAAACCTGCCAGTTTCTCATCTACTAAAACAAAGACTACGGTTTCGGCCTCTTTCTTATATGCCTCTTCTGGAATATCTAAGTCTATATCGTTGATATAACCTGGACTTACTACTTTTACGTTCCTCCCTTCTACCTCTCCTTCAATACCTTTACCCGTAATGGCATTAAAGTTTTCTACTTGTGGAAGATCTATTTCAGCTTCTTCTACTTTCTGCATGATGCCCATGGCAAGCGGATGTTCCGATCTGGACTCCAATGCACCTGCAAACCTCAGAATGGCATTGTCATCCAATTCATCCATAAAGCTTCCAACACGTGTGACTCCAAAGTTACCTTTTGTAAGGGTTCCTGTTTTATCGAAAACCATCATCGTTATTTTTCTTGAATTCTCAAATGCAGTTCTATTACGAATCAACAAACCTCGCTGAGCAGAGACTGAAGTGGATATGGCAACTACCAATGGCACTGCAAGTCCTAATGCATGTGGGCAGGTAATTACCATCACCGAAGCCATACGCTCCATAGCAAATGAAAACTCCCTTCCTACCATCAACCACACTGCAAGTGTTGCAAATCCAACAGAAAGCGCTACAATTGTGAGCCAAAAAGCAATCTTATCTGCCAAGTTTTGGGTTTTAGATTTCACGCTTTGTGCGTCGCGCACCATATTTACAACCTTGTTTAAATAAGCGTTCTCCCCTACTTGTTCTACTTTGACAGTCAACGAACCATTTCCATTGATAGTTCCGCCTATCACTTTGCTATCTTTCTTCTTTCTCACAGGTTTTGATTCTCCTGTTACCATTGATTCGTTTACATTGCTCTCACCATCCGTTATCACACCATCTACAGGAATTTTTTCACCCGGGCGAACTACAACTTGATCGCCCTCTTTCAGTTTATCCAGTTTAACATCAACAATGTCGCCATTTTTAAGAAGATGAGCTTCTGAGGGCATTAGTTTCACCAACTCTTGTATTGACTGAGATGCACCCAATACAGATTTCATTTCAATCCAATGACCTAACAGCATGATATCTACCAGCGTAGCCAATTCCCAAAAGAACGAAGAGCCTTCCAAACCAAACGTTGTAGCAGTGCTATAGCCCCAAGCCACAGTGATTGCAACGGCTATGAGGGTCATCATGCCTGGTTGCTTTTCTTTCAACTCATCTACAAGACCTTTCAGAAAAGGCCAACCACCATAAAAGAAGACTACAGTGGAGAGACCAAAAAGAATGTATCTGTCTACCGACTCACTTAATGAAAACTCAAAACCCAACAAATCTTGCACCATGGGTGAGAGCAGCAATATGGGAATGGTAATTACGAGCGATATCCAAAAACGAAGACGGAAATCTTTAATCATCATCTGATGATGTTCTGTGTGATCGTGATGTTCATGGTGTTCATGATTATCACCTTCTTTATGTTGATGATTATGGTGTTGTTTGTGTTTGTTATTATCTTCTTCCATAGGTTTTATTTTTAAAATGTTACTCGTGTTGTAAAATAAACTACGCAATCTGTTTCTTTCAATCAGGCTTCGACAAGCTAAGCCACCGTGATGATTGAGCAGCAAATGAGTTTGTAATGCTGGCGCGAGCTGTGTAAAATCCATTGTCATTCTGAGTGAAACGAAGAATCTGTTGGACTATTCTACTGTATTTTAATAGATTCTTCACTGTGTTCAGAATGACAGAGGCTTCAAATCATTTGCCATTATTAAGAGACGCGATAAATCGGCACGAGCGAATCAATTTTCAACTAAGATAGCGGTCATTGAGCTTGTCGAAATGTGGTAGAATAAACTACCGAATCTATTTCATTTAAGAGGCTTCGACAGGCTCAGCCACCGTGAAAGATAGTTATTCTATTCCACAACTTCATAGTTGCGCATCATGCCCATATCTTCATGTTCCAAATTATGGCAATGATAGATGAAAATACCTGTAAAATCTTCAAATCTCAATGCTACAGTCACACGCATATCAGGTAGAAGAAGGAAAGTATCTTGCCAACCTTCATCTATAAATCCATCTTTCATAGAGTTCCAAACCGAAGGAGACACTTGCGACACATCGCGATCTATAATTTGAAACTGCAAACCATGAATGTGCACTGGATGTGGCATCTTCATCATATTGCTCATCACTCCTTCACCGCTACCGCTATTTACAAACTCCCAAACTTCTTTGGTGTTCAATTTTACTTTTTCCCAATCGGCCACTTCTGTCATTTCAAAAGTTTTGCCATTAATGAGCCACTCCATGCGTTGGAAATGGAAATCAAATTGGCGAGGAGCATCTCGATTGACTACTTCAGACATATCAAATTGCTCAATCGGTTCAAACTCTGAAGGCAAAGAAAGAACTACGCCTTGTTGATCAGAAACAATAAAGCTGTATAAAGTAAATGCTTCTCCATTATCGATATAGGAATTTGAAAGGTTGCCTCTGCCCCCCATCATGCCTCCACCGCGCATCATTCCGCCGCCTCTTCGGCCTCCTCCCATCATTCCCATGGATGTACCATTGTCGAATGCTAAGCTATTTAGAGAGATTTCCTGATTAGTCTCTTCAGAAGAGAAATCGCGCCACACATCTATGCGCTCTCCTGGTGCTAACATCATGTAAGGTCTGTCTGTAGGCTTTGAAAGCAATCCACCGTCATTACCAATAATGGTGAGGTTTGCTCCATCGCTCCAAGCAATTTTATATATCCTAGAATTGGAGCCATTCAATACTCTAAATCGATAAGTTCCTTTGTTTACAGTCTTCGAAGTGTTGCTCTCACCATTTATAATAATTTCATTTCCCAAGAATCCAATCATCCTATCCATCATATTGTTTTCTAAATAGACAAGTTGGTTGGATGAATCAAAACTTCTATCTTGTATTAACAAAGGGATCTCATATTCCATGCTTGGCAAATCACTTCTATCGCCTTCCACTATAAACAATCCTGCCAGTCCATTGTACACTTGTGAACCTGTTTGCCCATGTGGATGTGGGTGAAACCAATAAGTGCCTGGTCTATTGTCAACTACAAATTCATAGATATACTGCTCGCCTGTTTTTATAACATGCATGGGGTGTCCATCCATTTCGTATGGCACATGTAGGCCATGCCAATGAATAATGCTTTCGTCTGATAATTCATTATTGAATCGAACTCTAATTTTCTGTTGTGGTTTCACTCGGATTATAGGCCCAAGATAAGAATTGGGTATCTCTTGAAGAGAAGAGCTCTCTCCTTTTATTAGTTCAGCCTCATAAATATAGACAGTTGTTTTTTGTCCTTCAAAGAGCTGCACCTCAGAGGGTTTTGCTGTTATGTATATATCAACATCAGCCACGAATGATTCATTAATGGTATCGTTATGGTTAGACTGCCTGCTTTGTCCTTCATTGTGACAAAAAGCAAGCGAGGGCACGATGATCAATGCCATCAATGCCCTCGCTAAATGTTTTAATCTGTTTTTCTTCATAGGTTAGGCCAAGTCAATCTCTTTATTCAAGTAAACATCTTGTATGAGATTCAGTAATTCAACTCCATCTTTCATAGGACGCTGAAATGCTTTTCTACCCACAATAAGGCCTGTGCCTCCTGCTCTCTTGTTGATTACAGCTGTGCGAGCCGCCGCAGCTAAATCGTTTTCACCCGATGCTCCACCCGAGTTAATCAGACCAATCCGGCCCATATAGTTATTCACTACTTGATATCTACAGAGGTCTATCGGGTGATTGGTTGCTAGTTTGTCATACATTCCGGGGTTTGTTTTGGCAAACTTGATGTCTCTAAAACCACCATTTGTATCAGGAAGTTTTTGTTTTATAAGGTCGGCTTTTATAGTCACACCCAAATAGTTTGCTTGTCCTGTTAGGTCGGCAGCAGCATGATAATCTTTATCTCCTACTTTAAATTCATTGTTACGTGTATAGCACCACAATACTGTGGCCATCCCCAGCTCGTGCGCTTCCTCAAAAGCTTCAGATACTTCTTGTAACTGACGGTCAGCCTCGTTCGATCCGAAATAGATAGTTGCGCCAACTGCTGCTGCTCCCAAATTCCATGCTTCTTGCACCGAACCATACATTATTTGGTCGTACGTGTTGGGATAAGTCATTAATTGATTGTGATTTAACTTCACTAAAAATGGAATCTTATGGGCATATTTTCTTGCAAAGAGGGCCAATCCACCAAAAGTAGTTGCAACTGCGTTACAGCCACCCTCTATGGCTAGTTTTATGATGTTTTCTGGATCAAAATAAATAGAATTTGGAGCAAAAGAAGCTCCTGCAGTATGCTCTATTCCTTGGTCAACAGGTAGTATCGACAGATACCCTGTGCCACTCAAACGACCATGATTGTACAACCACGCCAAGTTCTTCAGAGTTTGCACATTCCGATCGCTTATTCCAAATACTTCGTCCACATAGTTGGGGCCGGGATGAGTAAGTAAATCTTTGCTTACTGTTTCACACTTATGTGTCAGCAGGTCATTTGCTTCGCTACCTAAATATTCTCTAATTTTTTCGATGTTATGTACCATGTTGTTGTTTTATTTAAGTGTTTATACTTCTATTGTTTATGCTTTCGAAGAACAAGAAATAAAATTATATTTTCAGAATCTGCTCTCTTCTCTGTTATGAGAGAGAATGCTGCAAGTTAGTTTTATTTTCTATTTGTCTTTTTTTGTTCATTGCTTTTTAGAAGTTCAGCTTGTCGTTCTATGCTTTTACGTTTTGCTTTTCTTCTCTTATGTATAACTAGGTATATAGATGCTGCAATGACTATACCTATAAGGACAGTCAATACTTTCTCCCAATTAAGAACACCTTCTTCAATCATATTCTATTTCTTTTTATAGTTACGTTGTTTATTCAACTATTTTTGATGCGGTAAATTTGCCAAATATCCCACCATACATTTTCAATCTCTATTTGAGATGGGCCAAAGCCTGCCTCAATAAGGTGTTCATACGTTCTTCTGTTTATATTGTCGCCATATAGGGCAAATGAAATAGGATTAAGTATATCCATCATTTTGCCTACTATCTTCTTCTGGCTTCTCACATGCTCAAGCAAAAAGATATTTCCATTGCTCTTGCATACTCTTTTTATCTCTACAAAAGCTTTCACAGGATTGTGAACCGAACAAAAAACACACGAAGAGACAACAGTGTCAAATGTATTGTTGGCAAAACTCAAACTCTCTGCATCCATTATCATTAGCTCCTCTATACTATTGTGCCCGTTTGCTCGCTTACGTGCATATTTTAGCATGTTTTCGCTCGAGTCGATTCCTGTTATCGACACTCCATTAGGATAATCAGCAAAACTTTTTCCAGTACCAACACCAATTTCCAATGTTTTACCACGAGCATCTTTCAATAGTTTTTTGCGCCACTTCGAGAGCGTTTTTTCTACAGGCCACAAAATCTTGTCATACAGTGCTGCATTTCTATCATAATAATGACTGGGTTTATGATTCATAGAGGAGTATGTATTTCAATTTTGAAAATTATCTATATACATAATTTATAAGACTTGTTGCACATTTGATTTCGAAACAAATGGAAGGAGACTTTATGTAATGAGTCTGCATCAGGTTTCATCTCGATTTAGATTCCTAATACCCTCTTCCTCTTATTCTAACGTAGTGTAGGACCTAAATGTTCACATACTTGTGTAGTCTAATTTAATTGTAGAGTGGAAGTTTAGAATTGAAAATGATAGGAATTACTTCGTTACATAACGAGGACTCAATTTTGGTTTGATAAGAATTGTCTTTATGCTGTTTAAAAAAAGAACTCCTAGCACCATAGATGCTATTGCGGGAGTATAGGCTTATCATTGATTTCATCAAAAAAAATGCGCTGTGATTTATTGTAAACCACAGCGCATTAAAAAAATAATAACTCATCAATACATCAATAAGCTTTAGTAGATTCTACATCTTCTATAGATGTATAGTTTTTCTCAAGAGCACGCCATGCATAGAATATATAACCCATAACAATGGGTATGAATAATGACACCCAAGCCATTGTTTTTAGCGTGAACAAGCTAGAGGAAGAGTTTTGAAGGGTGAGCGAACTTTGCAAATCGGTTACAGAAGGATAGAAAGCAGTGTTGTTTACACCGGTAATAAATATCAACATAGTTACTGTCAAAATTGCTCCAGGTCCTGCAATCCAAATACCTTTTCTATAATCAGGTTTTAGGGCCGATGAAACTATTCCATATAACACTCCCACTACACCAACTAAAAAGACCACCAATAAAATAGGCATCTCCAAAAAGTTGTTCAAATACTTCATAGGCTCCATGTATATCTCTTTTGTTTCAGGATTAACTGCAAATCCGTCTGAGAATAATGTCCATATCACAAATGTAAGAAAGAACAATAAGAATGGAGCTGCATTGTAAACCAAATACTTGTGTGTTCTCTTCTGCAACACAGGATGATCTAATCTGTTGATAAAGAAAAGACATGCCATAGTGCGTGCCAAAAACAGCACTGCTAGTCCAAGGCTCAAGTTACGCAAATTGAGCAAAGCTTCCAAACCATGCCATGGGTTTTGCCACTGACTTATGATAGGGCCAACTGACCCAACACCAGCGATGTTTCCTTTACTCATTGTAAATTCCGATCCTGTGAAGAATGTGGCCAACGCCACACCTACCAAGAAAGTGCCTAATACTCCATTGATAAACAAGAACGCCTTGTAAGTCCTTTTACCAAGAAAGTTTCCTGGTAAAGACTGAAATTCATACGAAACAGCTTGCAGTGTAAAGCAAAATAGAATAGCCATCCAAACCCAATAAGCACCTCCAAAACTTGTAGAATAGAAGAGAGGAAAAGAAGCAAAAAACGCTCCACCAAAAACAACGAGTGTTGTGAAAGTGTAATGCCACTTTCTACCAAGGACATTAATAAGCAGTTTTTTCTCACTTTTTGTTTTCGAAAGAGAAAACAACATCGATTGTCCACCCTGTACAAAAAGTAGAAAAGCAAAAATGCCAGCTATCAACGATATTAAGAACCACCAATAATGTTGTAAAAATGAATATGTAAACATAATAATATATTTTTTATTTGTAGAAATAATCGACTATTTAACAGGCTTGCCTTCTGTCTCTTCAGGTCCTTTCTTTATCTGCTTTACCATAATTCTTACTTCAGCAATTAACAAAACAGTAAACATCAGTAAAAACATAAAGAAGCTAGTGATAACCGAACTAGTTTCTAGACTCGAAATAGCTGCCTGAACTGGAAGGATATCTTGAATGGCCCATGGTTGACGGCCAACTTCAGAAACAATCCAACCCGCCTGTCCTGCAATGTATGCCAAAGGCAAACTCCAAAGCGAAACATGTAATATCCATCTATTATTGAGGAGCGTTTTTTTACGATCGAAATACCATACTATTGCAAAAAGAAGAATATAGTAGAAACCAATAATAACCATTACCCTAAAGGTGTAAAACAATAGGGGTACATTAGGTATTGTTTGCTCTGGTTTGTCAAGATAGCCATATCCGAAGTAAGCAAAATTTTCTTGAAGTGTAGCTTCGAAGCCAGCAAGTTCGTCATCACGATCTTCGTCTTTTGCTACTTGATAGTTGCCCAATGCTTCAATTGCTATTTTGCCACGTGCTCTTTTTTCTTCAAACGAAAGAGCAGTTGTTCCATCTTGTAAAGTGTAACCGCCATCAATTATATCATTTATTCCTGGAACAAAAGCATTCAACTGTCTATATCCCATGATAGATAACAGTTTTGGCAATTCAATTTTAAAAAGAAAAGCATCACCTTTGTCATAGTTTGATTTATCTGCCTTAGCTGGGTTTAATACACCCATTGCTACCAGTCCTGCGCCTTCTTTACCTTCATACAGCCCTTCCATAGCAGCTATCTTCATGGGTTGTTTCTGTGCTACTTCATAACCAGATCCATCACCAGTAACAGCGAGAAGCACAAATGAGATTAAACCAAATATCGCTCCAACTTTAATACTTTTAAAAGCAAAGTCAAGATTTCGTTTTCTAATTAAAAACCATGAACTAATGGCAACTACAAATGCAGCACCTGTAGCCCATCCAGAAAGCACAGTGTGAAAGAATTTATTTATGGCAACTGGCGATAGAGCAATGGCCCAAAAATCGAC
Organism: uncultured Dysgonomonadaceae bacterium; assembly: GCA_964452155.1. GTDB lineage: Bacteria > Bacteroidota > Bacteroidia > Bacteroidales > Dysgonomonadaceae > UBA2632. The sequence goes on along the minus strand of CAYVLC010000061.1, from coordinate 5,764 downwards.
CATTTCGTTACGAACTGTCTCTGGGTTAAACTCCATACCAATTGGGTACTGCATCCAAGCATTGGCAATCAATATCCAAAGAGCAGAAAGTGTTGCACCTATAGTTACTAGCCAAGTGGATGCCAAGTGAGCTTTCTTGCTAACTTTTTTCCATCCAAAAAACATAATTGAAATAAAGGTAGCTTCTAAAAAGAAAGCTATTATGCCCTCAATGGCTAGCGGAGCACCAAATATGTCTCCCACAAACCAGCTATAGTTTGACCAATTTGTTCCAAATTGGAACTCAAGTATGATGCCTGTAGCAACGCCAATAGCAAAGTTGATCCCGAATATCTTCATCCAGAACTTTGCAGCGTTTTTCCACTCTTCGTTTCCAGTACGAACGTACAATGTCTCCATTACAGACATTACTATAGCAAGACCTAAAGTTAACGGTACAAAAAGCCAATGGTATCCGGCTGTCATTGCAAATTGCAATCGCGACCAATCTACTACTGATGAAAAATCAAATAAATCCATACGTCATAAATTATTGATAGTTAATTTCTTATTTATTGTGTTTGTTTAAATCTCTTAATCAAGGCTTGTCTATTAATTCTTTTCGAACATGATCAGCCTTATCTTGCGCATTGTCGTATTTTTTATTCAAAAAGTTGGGGGAAAATATTGGTTTCATAATGAAGAACATGAATATGAGCTTGATGATAACGATGATCCACAAAGTCTTTCCAAGGGTTGTCATATTGGTGAAACCCTCCCAAAACATTCTGAACCAGTTAAATTTAGCTTTTGTTGCATCCTCTCTGCGTCTATTATTTAGAACCTCTTTTGTTTTCATTATATTCTATTTTTATTAATTGGCTCAGGTTGACTGTTGTGATTGGGCTTGATCTTTATCAAGTCTATATTAGCTTCACGAAATTTAAGAAACTGTTGCCAATAAAGGTGGTGAGAACTATACTCAACAAAGTATACATTGTTTGGAAGATTATCCATCTCCCAGCTATGTCTTAATCCATAATCATAAAATTCAAAACTACCATCCTCAAGAATTTTACCAGCATAGTAATATTTTCTGGATCCAATTTTACATTCAAAGAATTCTAATATTTTACATCCTGGATTTTGGATCATGAATTTAATTATTGCTTCATCCTTACTTGATGAGCTAATAGTTTCAATTGCTATTTCCTTTAGTTGTGTTTCATATTTAAACTTGTATGCATTCATTTCTTGGGTTTTACCTAAATATGTGTGTAAGAGTAGGATCATTTCTTTCGAAGAATCTAATAACTCCGACACACTACCTGAGTTTAAAATTAAAATTGACAGTTGTGAGACAAAATAATTGTTACTTCTCACTTATAACTTGCTTCTTCGTTTTTAATGATAAATGAACAAAGAATAGAAGCACCCATTACTCAAACAATACCTAATCTCTAATGCATTGTTTCTTGTTCCACTTTAATTTTTAGTTTTTGATAAGAAAGAGTAAAAGACAAGGCTTTCTAAGTTTTTGAAATGAAGGAGTTTACTTTAGTAAATGACTGATTCAAAAACAAGAATAACGCAGTATTTGACTTTTTCTTGCTAAAATTTTATGCTTGCCCCACTCCACCTAAGGGAGGCAGAAATCCAAGATTCTCATTGTTGATAGAAACTGGGCCATTCATTTTCTCAAACTTCTCGATATTCTCTTCTAACGCAGATAATAAACGTTTAGCATGATCGGGAGTTAGAATAATACGCGATTTTACTTTTGCTTTTGGCACACCTGGCACTACACGAATAAAATCTAATACAAATTCGGATGAAGAATGTGATATAATGGCAAGGTTTGAGTAGATTCCTTGAGCAATTTCTTCTGACAATTCTATTTCTATTTGATTTTCGGAATTATTTTTATTTTGGTTCATAAAGGTTGATATTTTTTTGTATTATATTTAACAATCTGATTATCTGTATTAAACTAAAGAGGGTCTCGTTTTATTTTGAACTAGTTTATGAAAAAACTAGTTCAAAGACAAATATAAACAAAATTCTAGTTTATAGGTACCTTATTAGTTAAATAAAATACTATTAAAAGAATAGCGTTCAATATTATATACTAATAATATTGAACGCTATTTGTAGTTCCTAATTTGTTCTATAGATATATTACTGAAGAGTACCGCTGTTTTGAATATGTATCAATTCTTTCAGTAAATCTTGTAATGTTTCTTTTGCATCTCCCAATTTTAGATGCACACCTTCGGTACGTTCGTAAAGAGGATTTTCTACACCTGCATACCCAGGATTCAGATCGAAGTTGCAAATAATTACCTCTTTTGCATGGTCAACATTCAGAATGGGCATTCCATATATTGGCGTGTCAACAGCATCTCTTGCAGCTGGATTCAGCACATCATTAGCTCCAATCACAACTACTGCATCTACACTCTTGAACTCATCATTCATTGCATCCATCTCATAAAGTTGCTCATACGAAACATCAGCTTCTGCCAACAGTACATTCATGTGCCCTGGCATGCGCCCTGCCACAGGATGTATGGCATATTTAACCTGTGCACCATTCAACTCCAGTTGGTCTGCCAACTGCTTCACCAAATGTTGCGCTTGTGCCAAAGCCATACCATAACCAGGAACTATAATCACAGAGTGAGCAGCTGCTAAAACACCTGCAGCCATGGGATCTAAATTCTTTACATCGCTCGTAATATTAATTTCAACTGAGGATTGTGCATTCCTTAGTTCTGTCAACAGTTGTTGGATAGTCTCTTTTGCATCGCCCAGTTTTAGAATCACCCCTTCTTCTCGCTTATAAAGAGGGTTTTCAACTCCTGCATAACCTGGATTCAAATCGAAGTTACAAATGATTACATCTTTTGCCTGATCAACATTCAATATAGGCATTCCATAAATGGGAGTATCTACGGCATCTCTTGCAGCAGGATTCAGCACATCGTTAGCACCAATTACAACAACTGCATCTACGTTTTTGAATTCGTCATTCATAGCGTCCATCTCATAGAGTTGCTCATACGAAACGTCTGCTTCTGCCAACAACACATTCATGTGCCCAGGCATTCGTCCTGCCACAGGATGTATGGCATATTTCACTTCAGCACCATTCATCTCCAATTGATCGGCCAATTGCTTCACCAAATGTTGTGCTTGTGCCAAGGCCATACCATAGCCTGGCACTATAATCACAGAATGGGCTGCTGCCAATACAGCACCTGCAATAGGGGCTTGTTTATCTAAATCAGTCTCAAACTTGGTGTCGAAGGTTGGTTGGTCATCCTGAAGTTCTGTCAATAGTTGCCTCAATGTTTCTTTTGCATCACCCAACTTTAAATGTAGTCCTTTGGTACGCTCATAAAGAGGATTTTTCACACCAGCATATCCAGGATTCAGATCGAAGTTGCAAATAATCACCTCCTTTGCTTGGTCAACATTCAATATAGGCATTCCATAAATGGGAGTATCGACAGCATCTCTTGCTGCCGGATTCAATACATCATTAGCACCAATCACTACAACTGCATCCACATTTTTGAATTCGTCATTCATAGCGTCCATCTCATAGAGTTGATCATACGACACATCGGCTTCTGCCAGCAGCACATTCATGTGCCCTGGCATTCGCCCTGCTACAGGATGTATGGCATATTTTACTTCTGCCCCATTCAGTTCTAGTTGGTCGGCCAGTTGCTTCACAAGGTGTTGTGCTTGCGCCAAAGCCATGCCATAACCTGGTACTATTATTACTGATTTGGCAAAAGCCAAAATATATGCTGCGGATTTTTCTTCTTTTTCTTTTGGTGTTGCTATTATTGAAGGTGAAGTTGTTTGTTCAGCTTTATTTTTTGATGTTGGAGTTTTTTGTTTCTTTGCTGAACTGTTTCCTGTTAAAATATCCATCAAGTTCCTATTCATTGCCCTGCACATTATTTGTGTGAGCAACAACCCCGAGGCTCCTACTACTCCACCTACTGCCACTAGCAATATGTGCCCAATTGCCATACCAGCAACTGCACCTGCCACTCCGCTTAGGGAGTTGAGCAGCGAAATTGTGATGGGCATATCTGCGCCCCCTACCCTAATGGCAAAGACGTATCCAAAGGAGGCACTAAAAAGTATTCCTACAAGCAGTATAAAATAAGGATTCGATATTACTGGTACAGTTGTACCTATAAATAGGGCCAACATAACAGCTATAGCCGACCCTAAAAGCGTGAATTTTGTAACAGCTCCGTGGTTTTTCCAAACAACAGGCTTCTGCGGCAAAACTCTATGCAATTTGCCTGCAGCAATCAAACTACCCACCAATGTAACTACTCCAATAACCAATGCCAAAGATGCAGTTACATTAGAAAACACAAAGTACTCTGTTTCGGCAATGCCAACACCCAACAGGGATAGTGCCCCCACAATTGCTGAAGCAGCACCCCCTACTCCATTGAGCAGTGCTACCATTTGGGGCATCTCAATCATTTTCACCCGTTGGTACATTACAAAACCAATGAGTGTGCCAATGAGCATAAACAGATAGATATAAACTATACTAAGTATGTTGTAAAAAACCAAGGTAACTACAATGCCTGCAAGCAAACTAAAAGCACTTAGCAGATTACCGCTAACTGAGGTTTTAACTTTAGTCATCATCCAAATTCCGGTAATAACTAATAGCGACAGAATGCCACAAATGATATAATATAAGGTTATACTCATTTCTTTGTCGATTTTTTCTTGTTAAACATGCGAAGCATTCTATGTGTTACTCCAAAACCTCCCATAACATTGATGGCTGCCAAAATAATGGCTATACCGGCAATAATTTGTCCGGCAATGGGTTCGTCGAGCTTATAAGACATTCCTACTGCTACCATTGCCCCTAAAATAGAGATGCCAGACAATGCATTCATTCCAGACATGAGGGGTGTGTGCAAAAGACTGGGTACCTTTTTAATAATCAGATAACCAATAACAGCAGAGAGTATAAAAACTAAAACTAAGATAAAAGGATTCATTTTGTATATTCATTTAAAATAAAAATAGCTGTTCCAATAATCAGTTAAGTCATCAAAACAGCTATATAATTCATAAATTCAGTATCATCATTAAGCTATACCCATTGCCTCTTTAGTACCACTATGAACAATCTCGCCATCATAAGTAACTAATATAGAGCGAACAATCTCATCGTTCATGTCCAGTTCAATCTTTGCATCCTTGATTAGGTATTTCACTAAGTGGTACACGTTGTTGGCAAACATCCAGGTAGAACTTGTAGGCAACAATCCAGGTATGTTTTTAATTCCTTGTATCATTATGCCATGTTTCACTTCTTTTTCGCCAGGTGTTGTTATGGCACAGTTACCTCCTTGATCAATAGAGATATCTACAATAACAGAACCTTTCTTCATGATCTTTACCATATCTTCTGTCAAAACAATGGGTGCAACTTTTCCAGGAATCAACGCACTGCAGAAAATGATATCCATATCAGTGATTACCTCCGATAGCACCTCACGCTCTTTTTGCAACCAATCGTCAGATAGTTTATTGGCATAGCCACCCTCTGCCACTGCCACTTCTGCAGGAATATCAAACTCTATAACTTTGGCACCCAAGCTCTTCGATTGTTCTACAGCAGCTGGCCTGATGTCGAGTGCATAGGTTATAGCCCCCAATCTTTTTGCTGTAGCAAGTGCTTGCAAGCCTGCTACACCCACACCAATAACCAATACCTTGGCGGGTT
>CAYVLC010000060.1:0-15710 GCA_964452155.1 uncultured Dysgonomonadaceae bacterium | reverse complement strand
TATCTGGGCAACATGGATAAAACATCTTACTTAGCAATACCTTTAATTTATATAGCTGCAACAATTTTAACAATCGCCGGATTAGTTACGCTGTTTTTTCTATATAAAAAAAACAGAACCTACGAAGCTATATTCTCAATATCTTTGGGCATTTTATTGAGCATTTTTGTTTTAGGATGGACCATGCCCCAATTGAACGATCAATTGGGTTGGCGCAATTTATGTTCAAAAGCAATGGAATTAGCCGAAGAAAAACATACAACCGATTTTTATGTCTATAAAATATCACGTGCAGAGAATATGGATGTATATCTAAAACAAGATGTTCAAGAGGTGACCAAAGAAGTTATTGTTGAAAATTTGCTAAAGAGTAAATTGCTTTTATTACGAGTAAAGTATGTAGAAAACGACAATGATATAATGTCGATAATTAAAACCAAGGAGCATTATCAGATTGGAAAATACATGATAGTGGTTTTTTAAATTGATGAAAATGAAAATAATTGTTACCGGAGCTGCAGGATTTATAGGCTTTCATGTTGTGAAAAACTTGTTAGAACAAGGACATGAAGTTGTTGGTATCGACAATATCAATTCATACTACGATGTAAAATTAAAATATGACCGTCTAGCGGAAACAGGAATCATGATGAATGAAATACAGCATTATCAATTTGCTCAAAGTAAGACTTTTCCTTCGTATCGATTTATGAAACTCGATTTGACAGAAAGAGATCATCTTCATTCCCTTTTTGAAGATGAACATTTTTCGCACGTTGTTCATCTTGCAGCTCAAGCGGGGGTGAGGTATTCATTACAAAATCCCTATGCATATATCAATTCTAATGGTGTGGGTTTTGTAAATTTATTGGAAGTATGCCGACAATTCAAAGTAAAACATTTTGTATATGCAAGTTCCAGTAGTGTGTATGGTGCAAATACAAAATTGCCTTATAAAGAGTCGGATAGGACAGACAATCCGGTTAGTTTGTATGCTGTTACAAAAAAATCAAATGAGTTGATGGCATACGCTTATAGCAACCTTTTTCATATTCCTTTAACCGGAGTTAGATTTTTCACTGTTTATGGTCCATGGGGGCGTCCGGATATGGCTCCTACACTGTTTATGTCGGCAATATCTACCGGAGAAACTATCAACGTATTTAATCATAGCAATATGAAACGTGATTTTACTTATATTGAAGATATTGTGATCGGACTCACTAAAATTATTCCTTCGCCCCCAAAAGAAGAAATACCTTACGCAATTTATAATATGGGGTGCTCGTCGCCTGTTAGAATAATGGATTTTATTGCAACAATAGAGAAAGTTACAGAAAAAAAAGCGGTGATGAAGATGGTTGATATGCAGCCGGGCGATGTGGTCTCAACCTATGCCGACACATCGCTTCTCAAAAAAGATTTTGGTTACAAACCATCTACACCTCTAAATTTCGGCATGCAGAAATTTTACGAATGGTTTAAAGAATATTATTCTTAAGGTTTGTAATTTACATGAAAGATGTTGTCCGATCGAAACTGACACTGAATGACTCGTCAATTACAAAAAACATCTAGTAACAGAACGACGAATCCCTGAATAATTGGAGCAAAATATATCTTATACTTATCAATAAATAATTGATTGGTAGTTTTTTGCGATAGACTTTATTCAGTATTGATATCAGACTTTCGAGTGTATTATTCTTTGTCTCCTTCCACTTGTTGAAAATATTAAAAAAGTCACCGTAATTTCGAAAGGATTGAATGATACATTTCCCAGCGATGATTTACAGAACATCCTAAAAATTTATCATATGATTACTTATTACAAGTGCTGTAATTTGGGGAATCTAACTATTGCAATCCAAGAAACAGTAAAGATTTAATTAAATCTTTACTGAGTTCGAGGAGTTCTAGTCTACTTGAACAGAAATATTATGTAATTTATTTCATGTTGCCGCTTAAATATATACAGACTTATTCATTTCATCCAATTTATCAACTAAAGCCCCCATATCTTTACTTATTTTGGAGTTAGTAATACGAGCATAAATTTGAGTTGTTTGAATATTGGTGTGTCCAAGCATTTTTGAAACGGTCTCAATGGGAACACCTTTGGCAAGTGTTACGGTTGTTGCAAACGTATGTCGTGCAAGATGAAACGTTATTTCTTTATTTATAGAGCATAGGTCAGCTATTTCTTTGAGATAAGCATTTGTCTTCTGGTTGCTTAATACTGGAAGTATCATTCCATTTGGAAGTTTACCCTTATATTTTTGGAGTATTCGTCTCGGAATATCTAAAAGCAAAATATTTGACTGTACATTTGTTTTTTGACGTTTGGTCAATATCCATATTTCTCCATCAAATGATTTACGGATATTTTCATGGGTCAAATTCTTTACATCTATATAAGCTAATCCAGTAAAGCAAGAAAAGATAAAGACATCACGAACTTGTTCCAATCGTTTAATTGTAAATTTTTTTTCTAAAATGCGAGTTAATTCTTCTTCAGTTAGATAACCACGATCGACTCTTTTTACTGTTATTTTATAATTTTGGAAAGGATTGTGCTTCATCATTCCAGAGTGTTGAGCAAAAAGAACAATGGTTTTCAAACGAGACATAAATTTAGCCGTAGTATTTATTCCGCAATTTGCTACAGTTTTCAAATAAATCTCAAAATCATGAAGTGTTATATGATTTAATTCCCCCCCTCTTATATCATCAAGATTATACTTATATTTAAGAAAGTCAGTAAATCTTTTTCGTGTAATTTCATATTTTTGATAAGTAGCTTTAGATTTTGTTTTACCTATCAATAATTTCAAATCGGCATTGTATTTACAAAATAGCTCTAAAAAAGTATCTCTCTTTTCAACATTTCCTAGAAAATCGTTTTTAATCTTTTCTAAACTAACACCTTCATCATTTTCATATTTCTTGAAGATTTGATTCAACGACAGTGTGATGTTATCTAGTGCTAAATTTAATGATAGAGCATCATGTGACCTCCCAATCATTTTGCTAAATTGAGAATTCCATTTGGAAATATTTACCGATAGTCCCGATGAGCCAACAACGCACATTTTTCCATTAAGGTAAATTCTAATTATTATGGGCGATTTACCTTCTCTGTTTTTGTAGTTACTTCTGATGTAATAGGAAACTTTAAAAATCATTCTCATAATTGTAGGTTTTTACTGTAGCATTTAATGCTACAAAGTTCAACTTAAATGTTTAATTATGAGTTATGTGCAGGTCTTCATTTTAGCCTTCATTTGGCCTTCATTGCTACATTTATTTTTTGATTCTTTTTCTGTAGCAGTAAATGTAGCAATTTATGACGTTAAATTGAATGCTAACTCCTGCTAACAAGTTATCATTTAGCCGTCATATACAATAAAAAAACGTCGTAAGATACTGATATCTACGACGTTTTGTTTGATTTAAAGGGCTAAATGAATGCTACATTGAAACCCTTGTTTTTCTCTCTGGCGGTATGGACGGGACTCGAACCCGCGACCCCCTGCGTGACAGGCAGGTATTCTAACCAACTGAACTACCACACCGTTTTTTTTGGTTTGATATCCTTTGTTTTGGATAGCGAGTGCAAAGATAGCTCTTTTTTCTAAACACCAAAACATTTTGAAAAAAATAATTCATTAAATGTGCTTTTTTCTTCATTTTGCATGAAAAATGTGCTTTACGGCATTTTTAAACGTTGCTTCTATGAATAAAATGAGGATGTGCAGCGTGTGTTTAGAAATAAATAAAATATACCATCGCCTGCAGGGTATTGCAATAGGTGGCTGTGGTGCTAAAAAAAAGAGTAAAAACATTGGCAAAAAAAAGCTGCACACAAATGCAGCTTTTTTTCTCTTTCGCTTAACTTCTTACAGGGTATATCCTTGGCTATAGGTTTTATTGTAGAGCCTGTTGGCAGTAGCCTCGGGGTCATCAACAAATGTTTCTGTTTGTGGGTCCCACTTAATGGGCCTTCCCAAATCATAAGCAATATTGCCTAGTGTGCATACAGTACACGAGCGGTGTCCTATTTCTACTGGTACTATTGGGTCGGTATTTGTCTTAATTGCATTGATGAAGTTCTCTAGGTGAGGTATCTTTGTTTCGTAAGCACCCTCTGAGTCGTCTGTTGCAGGAGGAAGTAGGCTATCGTCCGAGGCATTATAGTGACTTCTTGATACTTCAATCCATCCGTTTTCGCCCCAAAATTTCACACCTTTCGAATTTCGTTCGTTATAGGGCTCTTCGGTTACAACTGTGCCATTGGCATATTTATAGGTGAGGTATTTTGTATCTTCAAATCCGGCAGGTATAATTTCTACAGGGCCGCTGTTGTCCATACCCAGTGCCCACTGAACAATATCGAACATGTGAGCACCCCAGTCAGTGGTGAAGCCTCCGCCAAGCTCTTTGTACCAGCGCCATGCACCCCAGAACTGCTCGTTTTCTTCTGGATTGAGGGAGATGGGTGGGTTGAGCTGTGCATTGTAATGTACGTACTCTGACGGGCCTAACCATAATGGCCAGTTCAAATCGGCAGGAACAGTCTCTTCGGGTAGGTCGTAAGGTGTGGGGGGAGCACCTACATGGGCATTTACTCGCTCAATCTTACCAATCTTGCCCTCTTGCACCATTTTCACAGCATGCTGGAAATTGATGTCGGAGCGCTGTTGACTACCAACTGCAAGTATTACACCATTTTCGCGCACAGCTTGGCTGAGTAGCTGTCCTTCTTTAATGGTAAAGGTAAGTGGTTTTTCGAGATAGACGTTTTTCTTTGCTTTACAGGCATCTATGGCCATAAAGGCATGCCAATGATCGGGCGATGCAATTACCACAGCATCAATATCTTCGCGGGCAAGTAGGTCCTTGTAGTTCTCATAAGATTCTACAGCTACCTCCTTATTTGCTTCGGCATAATAATCGTTTACACGCTTTACAAAGCGCTCTCTTTTTACTCCATACACATCACTACCAGCAATAATGCGTACATCGGGTATTGCTAAATAACCGTTCAAGAGGTACATAGCTTGTTGTCCGAGACCTATAAACCCAAGACGAATAACTCCGTCATCGGCCCCATTGGCGCCCCCTTTGTTTTGTTGGCATGAAGCAAGAAACTGTGGTAGTATAACCACCCCAACAGCACCTAATGCTGCCGATTTAATAAATTCTCTCCTACTTAATTGTTTGCTCATAACTTTAAATTATATTTTAATAAATATGATGACTATGCTCTTTATATTGTGCAAATATAAAGATTTATTATTCTATATTTCGCTCTATAGTGGTAATATATTGTAAATAAACAGAAAATGATTTTAAATTAAGGCTTTGTTCTCTGTTTGTATTTGAGATTTGTAATTGACTCTGTTTGTAGTACTCATTTGTTACCTTTAAAATAGGTATGGGAGCCTAAGACACTGCCTATAAATAGATAACTTTTCTGTATAGAGTGGCCTCTTGCATGAGTTTATTGTATTTCTAAAGGTTAGATAATCTATCTTTTTAAATAGGGTGTGTGTAAGATAAAATAAAACAAATCAAATAAATGATAACCAGATGCATAATTGAAATAAGAGAAACAAGCAATATTGACGTACTACGTATGACAGCATTCTCTACTAAAAATATCGCTTTTGCAAGCAAAGGTGCCCTAAGGTTTATTTTTATCGTAGTTTAGCTCTTCTGGGCTCAGTTATGTTTGCAAACAGTGATTTAAATTTATTTTTAGTAGTTTTTTGGCAAATTGTAGTGTTCTCTATAAACGCTCATCTCAATGGCAACAATTGTTTTTCTAAGTTTGTTTCTTTCAAATTAAGTATAACTTCCATTGGAGTGAACAAATAAAATCTTAAATTTACAAAATAAAAATGACCCCGTGTTTTAGAAACAACCTTGGGTAATTTGACAAGAAAAAAAAGAGTACTTTAATAAACAGAAAACTTTATCTGTAAATCACATATTATTGACTTTTGAAAAAGATATTTATTATTACGGGTAGCAAGGGAAGCGGGAAAACTAATTTTCTATTAGATATTTCGGCTCTTCTAAAGATGAATGGCTTTGAGGTAGGTGGTTTTGTAGCATTGCACGAACTACAGGCAGACAGCTATCTGATAAAGGATATTAAAACAAATGAAGAGTCTCTTCTAATGCAACGAATAGCAGCTTTTGATCTACGCCCCAACCATTTTAAATTTTTCCCAAAAGGCGTGGAGATGGGTAATAGATGCATCAAAGATCTTTTGGTGCATGCTCCCAATATAGCTATTATAGATGAAATTGGTGGTTATGAATTGAGAGGAGAGTTATGGAATAACAGTTTCAGACGGCTTGTAGAATCTTCTGTACCTTTTATTTTTACTGTAAAGGAGAGACTGTTTGAGAAAGTGGTGTTGAAATGGAAAATAGAACCAACAATTGTATTTGATGCTGCCAATTTTGGCGACCCCAATAAAGCTTTTGAAAGAATAAAGAGGTTTCTGTGAGAAAATATTCTGATACTGCAATAAGGTTGCGAGAAAATGTATTAATTTGCATGTATGAATTTTGATAATTCTGATATAACAGGGGTGATACTTGCCGGTGGACAAAGTAGGCGCATGGGTTTCAACAAAGCCGAAGCCGATATGCATGGCCAGTTTATGCTTATGCGAATGATTGACAAATTGAAAGAGATAACCCCCTCTGTATTGGTGAGTTGTGGAACGGTAGTTTATCCATATATTTCATGGCCTCAGGTACCCGATGAGCAACCACAATGTGGCCCACTTGGGGGTATTTATTCAGTGCTGAAAGCGTCAAGCACTTCTCTAAATTTGGTGGTGTCGTGTGATATGCCTTTAGTTTCTACATCTTTATTAAAATATATAGTGGGTTGTGCTCTAGAGAGTGAGTCTCTCATCACTATGCCTATCGATGATGAGGGTGCGCCTCAGATGATGTGTGCTGTGTATCATAAAGATATTTTGCCCTTTATAGAACAGCAAATTGATGCCCATTTATATAAAATGAAAAGTTTACTAGATTTGGTGTCGGTAGAGTATGTTGTGATAGGAAGAGAGCATCCACTTTACGACGAAAATGCTTTTTTGAATGTAAACAGTCCGAGTAATTTAGAAGAAGCCCGCAAGTTATGGAACAATCAAACATGATAGTGAACGACAAATGGATCAAAGCATCGGTGCTAGCTGGATTGTGGGCTGGTATTGAGATTATTGCGGGCAGTTTTCTGCACAATCTGCGTATTCCTTTATCAGGTAGCATTCTCACGCTCATTTCTATACTACTAGTAATTGGTTTTTTTCAGATATGGCCCATGTATGGCATTATTTGGCGCGCGGGCCTTGTAACAGCGCTCATGAAATCTATTTCGCCTAGTGCCGTTATTTTAGGCCCCATGGTTGCCATTGCTGTAGAAGGTTTCTTAATGGAGCTTGCTGTGCGTGTTGCTGGCAGGAATATTACCGGATATATGGGTGCAGGGGTTATAACCATGGTGGGGGTTTTGATTCATAAAATTGTGCGGCTCTTTCTATTGTATGGATGGGATATTTTCTTGATCTATGAAGAGATGTTTTATTTTGCTACCCATAAATTGGGTTTGGTAGATATTAGGCCCATGCGTGCAGTGGTGAGTCTCTTTGTAGTATATGCTTTACTAGGAGCATTGGCTGCACTTTTGGGGTACAGATTAGGGCAAAAAGCCAAAAATGAACAGTATTATGAACATGCTCGCTCTTCAGAAATGCATCATAACCAATGGCATCAACCCTCTGAAGAGATTGAGTATTCGACCCGATTTTTAATTTTACTAGTTATTGTTATTCCCCTTTTGCTTTTTGCATTGAGCATACTTACACTGGGTGCTGCACTTCTACTGACCTTGCCTTGGTTTGTTTTTATATTTTGGCGCTATCGTTTTGCAATGCGTCAGTTGAAGAAGTGGCTCTTTTGGATGCAATTGGTGGCGATTCTTGTGTTGGCATGGTTCTTTAGTAATACATCGGGTGGGGGGCTGCAAGGGCGGCTAGTGGCTCTTTCTGATGGAATGATTATGGTTTTGCGCGCACTTGTAGTGGTAACAGGTTTTGCTGCTATCAGCACAGAATTGCGTGCTCCTCTCATGCAGCGCATCTTTTTCAGATCTGGGTTTCGACAACTTTATCTTTCTATAAATCATGCTTTTGGTATATTGCCCATGGTGATTGGAGGGCTTAGTACACCCCGCGAGTTCTTTATACATCCTGTACGCTCTGTAGCCAATAGTTTATGCAATGTTAATAGTTGGCATCGGCATCTTGTGGAGTTGCTAGATAAGAAAGAGTTTGATTGAGGTGTCTGAATGTGTTTGCTTTGTTGGGTTGAACTCATTGGGGGGGGCTTGGTTATTATTCACTACCAACCATGGGTTTACACCCGTGCCTATCCACGATTAACCACTTTGTGGTTGGGTGTGTATATAATCAAAATGGTATAATAATATTATCTCTCTACCCTTGAAAGGGTGAGATATGAAAAAACCCGCATGAAATGAGCGGTGTGTGAATAAAATAGTAGTTGGAATCTCCTAAAGGGATTCAATAAAATATACTTACTTCTCAAAAAAAAGCACCTCTTCTACTCAATTTCTTCTTCTCACCAACTGATAGCCAGATCTAAAGACATAAACAAAAGGATAAACCAATATGTGCATTAACTTGGTATAAGGGAAAATCATAAAAATGAAGAGCCCTGTTACGATGTGTATTTTGTACTGAATGGAATGATGTGCTATTATAGCACCTGCATCTGGCTGAAAAGTAACCACTGCTTGTGCCCATTGGCTAAGGGCGGCATAGCTTTCTATGGGGCCTGTGGCGGTTTGTGCAACGGCAGTTAGTCCTACTAAGGCTTCTACTAGCAATAGTATAATGATGAAATAGTCTTGAAAACTACTATTCATTTTTACACGTGGTGAGCTAAAGCGTCTGCTCACCAAAATAAACATGCCCACAATGGCTACGAGACCAAAGAAAGAACCCATAGATAGAGCTATGATCCGTTTGGTTTCGGTAGTCATAACCAAATGGTAGAGCCACTCAGGGATAAAAAGTGTGAGATGACCCAAAAAGACAAATATGATGCCCACATGAAAGAGATTACTACCCAGTTTCACTCTTTTATCGGCAAGAAACTGGGTAGATTCGGCCTGTACGGTTTTGTTGCCAATAAATAGCCTTGTTACAATACCAAACAGGAATATAGCTATGGCTATGTGTGGCAGATAGGTAAACAATATGTTGTTGATATAATTGTCCATGTTTGTTGATTTTTGCGTTTGAGATATATATCAAATTATTCTATTGGTTGTGTTGCATCCAGAAGATGCTTGTGATGAGCAAGAGGGAGCTACTCCTCCAAAGGTGACGGCCTCTTCTTCATATTCTGAATCCAAATCCAAAGGCTTTTCATTTTTAATCATTTCACGGGTTATCGCTTTATCGGGTCTCTTGGCCGATAATGAAATGATGGCTTTGAAAATAGAACTATATGGATTGTTGCCGTCGCTGAGCGCCACATTTATTTTATCCATAATATTCACAGTATCAGCAAGTAGCTCGGCAGCCTTTGCAATAGAAAGAGTAGATAGAAACTCCAAAAATGCAGGAATGTAATCCGGAAGTTCTCTGGCTGTGAGGTGCATTCCTTTCTCTTTGTAGAATTCTATAAGATTTACCATTGCTTGTCCTCTGTCTCTTGAATCACCTTTGATGTGTTCGAAAATATGCAACGAAACACTTCTGGAGTAATCAAATAGTTGCACATACTCTCCTTGCCAATCAGTAAGATCGATATGATTGAATCTTTTACAAAACTCATCTATTTCATCTATTCTGTCCTCTTGTAGCAAAGCTTCTTCTCTCAACTCTTTTACTACTTCAAGTAGAAAGTTTTGCAATTCCTCATTTGGATAAGAGAGTAGGAGAGATAGTATTTTGTAAGTCTTTATCATAATTAGATACCTCCAAATAGATTTTTAAATTTTTCACTGTCGTTGCTATCTCCATCTGGATAACCCCCGCTAGAGCTACGTTGATACACATTTTTGGCTTCTTCTCTGTGGCTGGTTGGTATCACAAACCTATCTTCGTAGTTGGCAATAGCCATGAGGTGATACATCTTTTCGGTCTGTTCGGGCGTTAGACCAGTGCCTTCCAATACTTTGGTATTAACTACTTTGTCCACTGTTTTGCTACGCATATAAGCCCGCATTGCCAACATACGTTTAAGTGCATCTTTAACGGGTTTCTCATCGCCAGCTGTGAACATATTGGCAAGGTATTTATGTGAAATACGCATGTCATCAACATCTGGGAGTATTCCGTTCATGCCAATAGTGCCACTTTCAACAGCCGATTGGATGGGCGACAATGGCGGCACATACCACACCATAGGCAATGTACGGTATTCTGGATGCAATGGGAAAGCAACCTTCCAATCGATAGCCATTTTGTATATAGGCGATGCTGCTGCAGCTTCCAGCACGTTTTGATGAATGCCTTGTTTTCGTGCCTCAGCAATTACCTCTGGATTGTTTGGATCTAAAAACATACCCAGGTGTTCTTCGTAAAGATTTTTCTCATCGGGTGTTGCAGCTACTTTCTTAATCTTGTCGGTATCGTACAAAACCATACCAATGTACCTAATTCTTCCTACGCACGATTCGCTGCAAATAGTAGATTCACCCACTTCGATACGTGGATAGCAGAAAGTACACTTTTCAGACTTCTTGGTTTCCCAGTTGAAATATATCTTTTTGTAAGGGCATCCACTCACACATTGGCGCCATCCGCGACATTTGTCTTGGTCTATAAGAACAATACCGTCTTCTTCCCTTTTGTAAATGGCACCCGAAGGGCATACTGCCACACAAGTTGGGTTGAGGCAATGCTCGCAAATGCGGGGCAGGTACATGATAAACGAATTTTTGAACTCGCCATATATATCTTTAGGCACATCCTTGAAGTTGGTCTCTTTGCTTCGTTTTGCAAACTCTCCACCCAAATCATCTTCCCAATTGGGGGTTTTTTCAATCTTCTCCATTACTTTTCCTGTCAAGATGGAGTGGGGGCGTGCTGTGGGTGGAGTCTTGAATTTTGAACCTTTGTGTAAAACGGAATAGTTAAACGTGAAAGGTTCGTAATAGTCATCGATAGTGGGCATAGTGGGACTGGCAAAAAGATTTTTCATTACTCCCAATTTACCTCCCATTCTAGGGGTAAGTCTGTCTTTATCAGCTGTCCAGCCACCCTTCCAGCGTTCTTGATTTTCCCATTCATCGGGATACCCAATGCCGGGTTTGGTTTCTACATTATTGAACCAAACGTACTCAACACCCTTGCGTGATGTCCATACGTTTTTACAAGTGACCGAGCAGGTATGACAGCCAATACACTTGTCAAGATTCATTACCATTGCTATTTGTGCGCGTATATTCATAGCGGTTGTGCTTTTTTTTAGTTTTCTTCAATTGGTTCATCCATCCATTCAACTTTGTTGAGTTTTCGGATAATAACAAATTCATCGCGGTTGGCACCAATAGTGCCATAGTAATTGAGGCCATAGCTCAATTGTGCATATCCGCCTATCATATGAGTGGGTTTTAGACAGAGGCGCGAAACAGAGTTGTGAACACCTCCACGGTTTCCAGTAATTTGACTCACAGGCATATTCACAGTTCGTTCTTGATTGTGATACATAATGAGTGCGCCACTGGGTATCCGTTGCGATACCACCAAGCGTACTACTGTAGCCCCATTTTGATTATAAACTTCGACCCAGTCGTTGTCTATCAAATCCATTTTGTTGGCATCATCTTCGCTTAGCCATGCTACGGGGCCTCCACGGCCCAGTGTAAGCATCAGTAAATTGTCTGACCAAGTAGAGTGTATCGTCCATTTATTGTGAGGGGTCATCATATTCAGTATCATATACTTTTCTTTCCCCTCAAGTTTATCAATCATGCCTTTCAACGATTTGGTGTCGATGGGTGGCTTGTAGCACACCAAGTTTTCACCAAAGTCAATCATCCAAGGATGGTCTTGATAGACAGATTGTCGGCCCGTAAGTGTACGCCATGGAATGAGTTCATGCACGTTGGTATAGCCAGCATTGTAGGATACCTCATGCGACTCTATGCCGCTCCAGGTGGGCGAGCTGATAACTTTTCGAGGCTGTTGAACCAAGTCTTTAAATCTAATTTGTTCGTCCTCACGCTTAGCAGCCAAGTGGCGGTGTTGGCGTCCTGTTATCTTTTCTAATGCCTCCCATGCTTTTACGGCTACATTTCCGTTGGTTTCGGGTGCCAATGTTAGAATCATTTCGGCTGCATGTATATCTGTTTCTAAAATAGCTCTTCCATTGGCTTTGTGTCCGATGACGGATGATAGATTTAGCTTCTTTAACAAGGCTACCTCTTCTTTTGTGTCCCAACTAATGCCTTTTCCGCCATTTCCCAACTCTTCCATGAGTGGGCCTAATGATGTAAATCGTTGGTAGGTATTGGGATAGTCGCGAACAACTTCAATAATATCCGACATGTTTTTGCCTGGTTTCAGCTCCAGATCATCTACTTTCCAATCTTTGGCATAAGCAGTTTCCGATAACTCCATGGGCGAGTCGTGCTGCATGGGTTGCAATACAATATCTTTTTCAACTCCAAGATGGCCTGGAGAAAGTTCAGAAACTTTTTTAGCTAATCCTTTAAATATATTCCAATCTGTGCGTGCTTCCCATACAGGATCGACGGCATTGGTAAAGGGGTGTATAAATGGGTGCAGGTCGGTGGTGCTTAAATCGTTTTTCTCGTACCACGTGGCTGCAGGTAGAATAATGTCGGAGTGAAGTGCTGAGGTTGACATTCTAAAATCGAGTGTCACCAATAAATCTAACTTTCCTTCTGGTGCTTTATCGTGCCATTTCACTTCTTTTGGAAGTTGTTTACCCATTGCTTTGAGGTCTGCACCCATCACACTATTTTGTGCCCCCAGCAAGTGCTTCATAAAGTACTCCATCCCTTTTGCGCTCGAAGCCAGCAGATTGGATCGCCATATAAACATGTTTCTGGGGTAGTTCTTTGGATCGTCGGGGTCTTCAGAGGCAATAGACAGTTCGTTGCTTTTTAATTTTTCTGTAATGAAGTTTTTCACATTCTTACCTTGCTCGGCCGCTTGCTGTCCCAACTTTATGGGGTTGTCGTTTAATTGTGGGCTTGATGGCAACCAGCCCATTCGTTCAGATTTTACGTTGCAATCTATTACCGACATCGTGTTCCATTTCTCTTTGTCTGCCAAAGGAGAGATTAATTCCGAAAGACCAACCTTCTCATAGCGCCACTGATTGGTGTGCATATAAAAATAGGAAGTGGTATTCATGTGGCGAGGTGGGCGTTGCCAGTCTAGTGCAAATGCTAGAGGTGTCCAACCGGTTTGTGGGCGAAGTTTCTCTTGGCCTACATAGTGCGACCAACCTCCCCCTGATTTACCAATACATCCACAGAATATGAGCATATTTATTGCACTGCGGTATATCATGTCTGTATGATACCATTGATTGACACCGCAACCAATAATAATCATAGACTTACCTTCTGTTTTCTCTGCAGTTTCGGCAAACTGACGTGCAGTAGATATTATATGTGATGCAGGCACACCCGTTATTCTCTCTTGCCAAGCAGGTGTGTAAAGTGCATTGTCAGAATAATCTGGAGAGGGGGCTTCACCAGGTAATCCTAACGAAAGACCATAATTGGCAATAGTTAAGTCATACACTGTACAATACATAAACCCTCCATCGGGAGATTTACGTACAGGTATTTTCCTATCAACTATCTCATCGTGCTTGGTAGCGTTAAAGTATTCGTTTTTGTAATCGTCTCCTCCAAAATAAGGAAACGAAACTTCTTTCACTTCATCAAATTCTTTTGCAAATGAGAGTTGTGGAGAAATTTCTTCTCCTGTTAAGATGTTCCTCATCTCTAAGTTCCATTTTTGACTCTTGTCCCAGCGCGAACCGATAGTTCCGTTAGGTATTACCAACTCTTTACTTTTTTCATCAAAAAGCAATGGTTTCCAATCGGCATTCTCTTCTGTTGCATATTTTGCATCCATGTCGCTGGCTCTTACAACACGTCCAGCTACATATCGTCCATTCTTTTCCTCTATCTTCACCAAAAAAGGTAGATCGGAATATTGCTTTACATATTTCTCAAAATACGGCGTCTTTTTATCAAGATAGAACTCTTTCAGTATCACATGCCCCATGGCCATACCAAGAGCAGCATCTGTGCCTTGTTTTGGTTTTATCCAAAGGTCTGCAAATTTAGCTGCTTCGTTGAAGTCGGGAGATATGTTGATTGTTTTTGTGCCTTTGTAGCGCACTTGGGTGTAAAAAGGTGCATCGGGAGTTCGAGTCACGGGAACGTTTGATCCCCACAACATGAGGAACGAAGAGTTGTACCAATCTGCACTTTCGGGCACGTCGGTTTGCTCCCCCCAGGTTTGGGGCGAAGAGGGTGGTAAATCGCAATAGAAATCATAAAAGCTAAGAATTGTTCCACCCATAAGGCTCAAGTATCGAGTACCAGAAGAGTAGCTAACCATCGACATGGCAGGAATAGGAGTGAAACCTACTAAACGATCGGGTCCGTATTTTTTGGTAGTATAGATATTGGCGGCAGCAATTATTTCTTGCGCTTCTTCCCAATCTAAACGGATAAGACCACCCAAGCCACGCTGCGTTACATATTCATTACGAGCAACAGGGTCATTCATTACGCTTTCCCATGCAACTACTGGGTCGTTATGAGTCTTTTTTGCTTTCCGGTATGCTTTGGCTAGTGCACCCCTAATCATTGGGTACTTTACTCTATTGGCACTGTATAAATACCACGAGTAGCTTGCTCCACGAGGGCAGCCACGAGGTTCGTGGTTGGGTAGATCGGGACGTGTTTCAGGATAATCTGTACTCTGCAGCTCCCACGTAACCAATCCATTCTTTACAAATATTTGCCACGAGCACGATCCCGTGCAATTTACTCCATGAGTAGAACGCACAACTTTATCAAATTGCCATCGGTTGCGGTAAAAGCGTTCCCAGTCTCGAGGTGTATCGGTTGTTACAATATGTTTGTCAGCACTTACTGTTGCTTTTTTACTAAAGTAGATGAGTTTATTGAGTAGGCTCATAATAAAAAGCGTATTAGGTTATAAAAATTAGGTAATCATAATGCTTACCCGTTCTCTAGTTTATTAATTTATAGATGGTATTAATATTCAATAAATATACGAGAAGGATAAATAATAAACAAATTAATTTGTATAAATATTCATGATAAAAAAGAATTAACATAGTATTAGCCTTATTTTGTGGAGCGCGTTTGTTTTATAACGTGAGTTCGGGATAAAAAAAGGTTGTGATATAGACGTGTTATTTCTATATTTATAGTTGATAATCAAACAAATAACAAACATTTTGCTCTATCATCACAACAGAACTGCACCAATATACATACACCCCAGACAACTTTTTTATGGAGTTGGCTGGCGCAGTCGGTGCCTATATTTCGGCAGGATCAATAACTGCCCTTTTACAGGTTTATTGGGGGGGGGGCCAGACAAAATAGATCCACTCCATAA
>CAYVLC010000059.1:0-15930 GCA_964452155.1 uncultured Dysgonomonadaceae bacterium | reverse complement strand
TCGAATCTCGAATCTCGCGTCTCGATTTCTGCATTTCACTGCTAACCCCAACGGCTAACACCTAGCAGCTATTCCTCTAGTCAATAGTCACTAGTCACTTTTTCCTAATTCCTAGTTCAACCACACCGATTTGGGAATCGGCCAAGCGGGGATAACAGTTAACCAATTAAGCAAAAAACCAATTAACTGTAATTCGTAATTTTTGTACCCTATACTTTTGCAGATGATTTTATATTGGTTGTGAAAAGATATTAATAGGTTTTTTTTAAACAAATCTCAAATCTTTTTGTTAATGATAAAAAGGAATAATATTTGTAAGTCGAATTACTAAGAATTAACAGAAACAATTACACACAACAAGGGGCCTACAACAATTATCTTTTTTAAAATCATCCTCTATTTATTATTAATATTTCTATCTTTGCAGTTAAAGTTTAAGACTATTTGAAATAAAAAAAACATGAAGAAAATATACAGCGTTATTACTGGTACAGGAAGTTTTGTTCCTGAAAAAAAAGTTACAAATAGCGACTTTTTGTCGCATGAGTTTTATGATTCATCAGGAGTGAAGCTGCCTACTCCAAATCAAGAGATTGTAGATAAATTTTTGGAAATTACAACCATATCAGAGCGTAGGCACATAGATGATGAGCATACCACTTCGGATTTAGGTTTTTTTGCAGCACAAAAAGCCATTGATGATGCAGGTATAGATAAAGAAGAGTTGGACTATATCATTTTTGCTCATAATTTTGGCGATACAAGTGCAGACAACAATCGGATAGATATTTGTCCGAGTTTGGCAGCAAGGGTAAAGCAAAAGCTGGGTATAAAGAATCCAAACTCGGTTTCGTACGATGTGCTGTTTGGCTGCCCTGGATGGGTACAGGGTGTTATTCAGGCCGATTACTATATCAAATCAGGTGATGCTAAAAAAATATTGGTTATTGGGGGTGAAGTACTTTCGCGTATTTCAGACCCACATGATAGAGATAGCCTTATTTATGCAGATGGAGCTGGCGCATGTATATTGGAAGCTCGCCAAAGCGATACTCCGGTAGGAGTGCTGGGCCACAACTCCAGATCAGATGCATTGCAATATGCACAAATGTTGCACCTCGAAAAATCATTTAAGAAAGAAGAGGCAGATACAAACAATCTTTATTTGAAGATGAATGGCCGCAGGCTTTACATGTATGCACTAGAGAATGTGCCTAAAACTATTAAAGCTGGTTTAGACAAACTGGGGCTCACGGTTGATGACATCAAGAAAGTGCTCATTCATCAAGCAAATGGTAAAATGGACGATGCTATTCTAAAGCGTTTGTACAACTTATATGGATATGATAATGCACCAGACGATGTAATGCCAATGACAATTTCGTGGCTCGGAAACTCATCTGTAGCCACACTACCAACTTTGTTTGACTTGGTGCTGCGTACAGAGGTGAAACCTCACCAAATAGATGGTGGAGATACTATTGTATTTGCATCGGTAGGGGCAGGAATGAATATAAATAGTATTGTATATAAAATGCCTTAGTAAAACTATTTTTTTTTACATACATATATTTACAGAAAAAAAAGGGGTGTGCTTGAGAAAGACACTCCTTTTTTTATTAGAGAATACTTTTCGGCTTACCACTAAAATCAGGTGTTTTCCAGAATATCTATTGTTCTTCTAGATAGGGAGCATTACAATATCCTTCCAGTCCACTTTCAGTTCTAACAAGCCACCAGGCATCGCTAGTTTTTTCCAATAGCGTTAAAGTCTCACCATGGTCCACTACGGCTATTACTAGCTCTTGAACACCAGGTTTGTTGTGTACGTTTAGTTTTCCTTTACGAGTAGCAACAATCAATTGGTCGCTCACCTTCTCTTCTACAACTGGCTCTATATATACAGGATCAGGTGGTACTACTCTAATGTTGTTGACAACCGATTTAATTCCTTCGACTGCCAGTACCGAAGTTTCAATTTTTTGTTTTGAGGCTTCATCTTCTACTACTCCACTAAGGGTGGCTACATTGTCGGTTACGGTTACTTGAACAGTGCCAGCATCTTTATTTGATGCAATTATTTGAGAAGCTGTTTCTTGTAGATCCGAGTCATTTACTCTACTGCATGTTGCTAATCCTGCACCAAGTATTAGTACAAGGGTTAGTAGTGACATTAATTTAATTTTTTTCATGATTTTGCGTTGTTATGGTTATATTATATGTACAGACTTATAATTTAAACACTTGCTAGTCATATATGTTTATTAAATATTAGTATTTAATAATAAACAACCGTTGTCATTAGATGTCGCTAGATGGCTTAACTATTTTATTGTGCTATAAGCTCATAGTATTTCTCCCTTTATTGGAAAGCCGATGTTTAGCTGTGCCATTTAGCACCTATTGTAGCGGTTTTTGTTATAAACAATTGTCAATCATCATCTCCACCCCCTATCTCTCGCTGCAAACGAGGGGGAGTGTTTGCTAGTGTAGCAGATTTGTACACCTGCCAATATGTGCCAATTTCCGAATTGGTCTGAACTATAAAGTCTCATTATTTTTCATAGGGATGTGGTTGAAGAATTGAAAGAAAAAGGCGACATGCGGGACTAGAAAAAAGAGATAAGAAACTATTGACTACAGAAATACGATGATGCTCTTATATAATTTGCAGTTGGCAGTTGACAATTCAATGCACCTTCCACAAGATACAAAAACTTGCGGTAGCATATAAACGGCTAGTTGCAGCTCTCTTCAATCTGTTTTTGACTGCAAGTGCATCAAAAAAAGAGTGTCAGCCGGGGATGGTAAGGAGTTAAATATTTATTTTATGGGGTGTTTTTATTTAACAGTAATATTATTTTCAACTTTTTCTGGGTTCAAAGCATTTACTTTTTCTATTACCATTGGTACATCTGCTTCTTTGGCTTCGCCAGTTAGATATATTACTCCGCTGTTCACTTCGGCTATTACTGTGGGGTAATCTTTTAGTGCATCGGGTAGTGCTTCTCTAAGCGAGGCGTCCATTTCTGTGTAATCTGGAGCAGGGGGAATAATCATTATGTTATTAACAGTAGATTTAATTCCTTTCACACCCTGAACAGTCGATTCTACATAATTTTTTGTCATCTCGTCTTCTACAGATCCGCTAAGTGTTGCTACTTTATCTATTACCATAACATCAACATCAGAGGCATCGGGGTTGGTTGCTATCAATTCCATTGCTTTAGCTTCAAGATCCGTGTCTTTTACATTTTCGCAAGCCACCAAACCCAAACCAAGTAAAAATAATAGGGTTAGCATTGATAATAATCTATTTGTTTTCATAATTCTGAGGGGGGTAAGTTAAAGTTTGTTTGAACTATTTATTTATTTATTAATTAAGCTCAGCAATAAAACATTTAAAAACAAATTTAGTTTACGATTTACCTAAAATATTTTAGTGTAAATATCACTCTAAAGTGTTGAACCTTTGTGCTTATAATGTTATTGTTATATGTACATATATAACAAAATAGGAGAGTATAAGTAATATAGACACTAATTGTTGTCTAATAATTAACTTTTTGGTACCTTTCGTGATAATTGTTGCTACTACTGTAGAATACCCAAATGTGGTACTATTTTATTAATCTATATTTACAAATTACATGAAAAGAGTTTTGCTGCTGCTTACTACCTCTATTGCAGTTTCGTTATTGAGCTGTTGTTTGTCTGTATATGCACAAAATGCTGTAGATAAATTGGTCTCAAAAATTACAGTGCCACAACTAAAGGATGGGCAAGCACAAATTATTGAAGAATTTAGCTACCCAGAGCAATGGATACGGCACGACCTTTGGGTAGAGACTGAGTTTGACTCCGATGGCGATGGCACATTGGATCTTGTGCATGTAGCTGTTACAAGACCACTACAGACAGAACAGGAGGGTCTAAAACTACCTGTTATTTATGAAACGAGTCCTTATTTTGCAGGTACAGCAAGTGGCGATAGTAAATATCTTTGGAATGTGAAACAGGAGCTCAACACCGAACCTCCTACACGTACCAATCCACCAGCTATTGAAGCAAAAAACACAAGACCAATTATTTCGGACTCTCAAATAAAAGAGTGGGTGCCACGAGGTTTTATTGTGGTGCACTCTTCCTCTCCTGGTACGGGTCTCTCAGAGGGTTGTCCTACTGTAGGGGGCAACAATGAATCGTTGGCACCAAAAGCTGTTATAGATTGGTTGAATGGTAGGGCTAAGGGCTATGCAGAACCTAACAGAGAGACAGAAGTAAAGGCATACTGGGCCACAGGTAAAGTTGGCATGACAGGCACTTCGTACAACGGTACGCTACCCCTAGCTGCTGCAACTACTGGAGTAGATGGGCTTGAAGCCATAATTCCTATTGCCCCAAATACTTCGTACTATCATTATTATCGTTCTAATGGCCTTGTGCGTCATCCTGGTGGATGGCTTGGCGAGGATATAGACTGCCTGTACGATGTTATCCATAGCGGAAATCCAGAGAGGGCACAGTGGTGCGATTGTAATATAAGAGACGGTGAGATGTTGGACAATTTCGATCGTACAAATGGAGACTACAACGATTTTTGGTGGGGCCGAGATTATCTCAACAAGCTACAACCTCTAAAGGCTGCTGTCTTGATGGCCCATGCATTTAACGATTGGAATGTAATGCCAGAGCACAGCTACAGAATAACCGAAGCACTGAAGAAAAAGGGTGTTCCGTTGCAAATATTTTACCACCAAGGTGGTCATGGAGGTCCACCTCCTCACAAAATGATGAATAGATGGTTTACAAGGTATCTATTTGGTGTGGAAAATGGTGTAGAAAATGACCCTGTTGCATGGATTGTAAGAGAAGATGATGAGAGTACAACCCCAACGCCTTATGACAATTACCCCCACACTGATGCTAGTCCTGTAATACTGGGCCTGGTTGGGGGGGCACCGGGTGCAGGAGGGTTATCTATTGTTCGTAAATCGGGTGGGGAAACAGAAACTCTGACCGATAATGTCTCTTTTAGCGGAGCTATGCTGGCACAGGCCGAATGGACCAATCATCGGTTACTGTATCTAACTCCCGTATTGCAAGACAATCTGCATATATCGGGAGTTGCTACCATTACGATAAAACTTGCTTTGAGCCAACCAGCAGCCAATCTTTCGGTATGGCTAATTTCGTACCCATGGAAAGAAGGACGAAACACAAAGATAACCGACAATCTTATTACACGAGGGTGGGCCGATCCTCAGAACTATCGTTCTCTCACAAAGGGCGACCCTCTTGTTCCAGGAAAATTCTATGAAATGACTTTTGATTTGCAACCTGACGACCAAATTATTAAAGCCGGCCAGCAGATTGGATTGATGATTATGTCGAGTGACAAAGATTTTACCCTCTGGCCACAACCTGGAACTGAATTGACTGTTGATTTGGATGCTACAACAATCAGCCTTCCTTTCGTAGGGGGCATAAACTCTTATAATAAAGCTATTGAAATGAAGTACAAGCGTTGTTTTAACTCGCGTTTTAAATAAAAAAATATGTTGTAGGAGAGGTATCTCTTACATGCAATTTATTGTTTGCAGCAATACGTTATCTCTCTCCTAAAACATATATATATATGTATAGATTAGAAAATCTTGGTATAGATATGGCAGTAGGGGGTAGATCCTTTGTGTTTGTAGTATTGCTGATGATAGTCTTCTGCTTTCCAAAATTTAGGTGCAGGTCTTAGGGTAGTTGCAACACGGTAGCCTTTATCTATCAATAGATTGGTGTATTTCTCAGCAATTGCCTTTTGCTCTTCGTCTTTGTAGAAAATGGCCGACAGATATTGCGAACCTATATCGGGTCCCTGACCATTGGTTTGTGTAAAATCGTGTGTTTCATAAAATAACCTAACCAAATCTCCATAAGTTGTTATAGAGGGGTCGTAAACTACTTCAGTGGCCTCCAAGTGTCCGGTCTTGCCAGTAGATACTTCTTTGTAAGTTGGGTTTTTCTTGTCGCCTCCCATGTATCCAACCGATGTTTCTACAACTCCTGGTGCTTGCATAAAATAATATTCGGTGCCCCAGAAACAACCCGATGCAAAATATACTTTTTCGAACGATTCATCTTTCTTTGGCACAAACTTAAGGGAAATAGAATTTACACAATGGCGTGTGTTTTTGTTTGTAAACTGTTCGCCTAAGAATACATGTCCTAAATGGCCACCACAATTGCTACAAATTATTTCGGTGCGACGACCATCTGCATCCATCACACGCGTAACACTTCCTTCTATTTCATCGTCAAACGAGGGCCATCCGCAACGGGCATCAAACTTATCACTCGATTTATACAAAGGAGCATCGCATTGTTTGCACACATAGGTTCCTTCTTCTTCATTATCAACATATTTGCCAGAGAAGGGGTGTTCTGTTCCTTTTCCAATAATCACACGCTCTTCGGCTTCTGTCAATTTATTAAACTTCATCATTGTATTATCATTTTTATTATTACTACTATTGTGGTTGCTGTTTTGTGCACAGGCTCCCATTATGTTAGAGAGCAAAAGGATGTATAAAAATATTTTCTTCATAATTTCTTTTTTTCTTATAACGTTTAAACAATGAGATTGATTATAATTTGAGCCTCTATTTTATATATTTGAGAAATGCAAAGTGCTTACGACTGTTCAAATAGTTTTTGTTGGCATCGTTTCCGAAGGCTTCTTTCTCGAAACTTATAGCATGGTATGCCTTCTTTAGGTTTCTTGAATAAAGCAGCCTAGCAAGCCACTCCAAACCGTAGAGCAGGTAGAACCCTACAAATAGCAACTCTTTTATTTGAAGCGAATGTATGGCTTCGTGATGTAGAGTTTGCTCTGTGAGGGGCATACACTCTTTGCGTGCCACAACAATGCCAAAAAGGTTCATTGCCGAAAAACCTTTTAGGGGCAGAAACTTAGACGCTATTACTTTCATGATGGTTGTTTTGAGCAACTTTTGGTAATTCTCAATTTCAAAGATACATACATTCCCCAAATTTATTATCTTTGTGTACTTATACTATTGTAAAAAATAAATAAAACAGATAAAATGGATTCTCAACTATCTACAGACCTGCCCTACAAAGTAGCAGATATCTCATTGGCAGACTTTGGCCGTAAAGAGATTGAAATAGCCGAACACGAAATGCCAGGCTTGATGGCTTTGCGTAAAAAATACAAAGGGGAGCTTCCACTTAAAGATGCTCGCATAATGGGTTCCTTGCACATGACCATACAGACTGCCGTGTTGATAGAAACATTGGTAGAGCTGGGTGCCGATGTGAGATGGGCCAGTTGCAATATATTTTCCACACAAGACCATGCTGCAGCTGCCATAGCTGCAACAGGTGTGCCTGTGTTTGCTTGGAAAGGCGAAACGTTGGAAGAGTATTGGTGGTGTACAGATATGGCGCTCAGATTTCCTGACGGGATGGGGCCTCACATGATTGTGGACGATGGGGGAGATGCTTCGTTGCTTGTGCATCTTGGCTATAAAGCAGAGAATGACGCAAAAACAATAGACAGAAAAGGAAATAACAAAGAAGAGCAAACTATACTAGATACTCTGGCAAGGATATTGGCAGAAGACAACCAACGCTGGCACCGCACCATAAAGGATATGAAGGGTGTGTCGGAAGAGACCACGACGGGTGTTCACCGTTTGTACCAGATGATGGAAAAGGGCGAATTGTTGGTTCCTGCTTTTAATGTAAACGATTCGGTTACAAAGTCTAAGTTCGACAATCTTTATGGATGCCGCGAATCGTTGGCCGATGGAATAAAGCGTGCCACCGATGTGATGATAGCGGGTAAAGTAGTTGTGGTGCTTGGCTATGGCGATGTTGGCAAAGGATGTGCTCACTCCATGCGTAGTTATGGTGCACGTGTTATAATCACCGAGATAGACCCCATATGTGCTTTGCAAGCAGCTATGGAGGGTTTCGAGGTGAAACCAATTGAAGATGCGCTCTCAGAAGGCAATATCTATGTAACTACAACAGGCAATTGCGATGTAATAACTATTGAGCACTTGCAGCAAATGAAAGACCAAGCTATTGTTTGCAATATTGGTCATTTCGATAACGAGATAGAGGTAGAAAAACTGGTAAAGTTTCCTGGTATTAAGCATACCAATATCAAGCCACAAGTAGATAAATATACTTTCCCCGCAGGAAACTCAATATTCCTTTTGGCCGAAGGCCGATTGGTCAATCTTGGTTGTGCTACAGGGCATCCATCGTTTGTGATGAGCAATTCGTTTACCAATCAGGTGTTGGCACAAATAGATTTGTGGAAAAACGATTATGAAGTAGGGGTGTATCGCTTACCAAAAAAACTAGATGAAGAGGTAGCACGTTTGCACCTAGACCAAATAGGTGTGAAGCTGACAAAGCTCACAAAAAAACAAGCCGATTATATTGGTGTTTCCCTTGAGGGTCCTTTCAAGGCAGAGCACTATAGATACTAAAAAAATCAATTGAAAAATAACCTATATTGTCTTTCTATGTCAATTATAAAAAGTGTTTTAGATACCGATTTATATAAATTTACTACAAGCTATGCCTATTCAAAATTATTTCCACGTGCTCATGGAGAGTTTGAGTTTGTAGATAGGAGCAACGATACATATCCTGAGGGTTTTGATAAGTTGCTAATAGAGCAGCTCAAAAACATGGAAGCTCTTTATCTGACTGATGAAGAGCAAGCATTTTTGATAAAAAAACTACCCTATCTACCACCTATTTATATAGATTTTTTGAAAGGATTTCGTTTCGACTCATCTGAAGTGGAAGTGTGGATGGAAAGTGGTAAATTGAAAGTAAAAGCAACAGGATTGCTCTATAGAGTAACACTATGGGAAACACCTATATTGGCCACAATATCGGAGCTTTACTTCAAAGCAACTGGTCAGTTTCCAGATATTGATTATATGACTGAAAGTGCCATTGAAAAAGCAAAACAACTTTCTGAACACAAAATAACATTTTCTCTTTTTGGTATGCGGCGTCGTTTTAGTTTTGATGTTGAAGATAAGATAACTGAATTATTGAAGGCACACTCGGGTAGTAATTTTTTTGGAACAAGCAATGTGTATATGGCCTTTAGGCACAACCTAAGAGTCTCTGGAACACATCCGCATGAGTGGGTTCAGTTTCATGGATCGATATATGGCTACAAAATGGCCAACTACATGTCTATGGAAAACTGGATAAATGCCTATGATGGCGATTTGGGAACAGTACTGACTGATACCTACACTACCGAAGTATTTCTAAGCAACTTTAGTAAAAAGCATGCTGCACTTTTCACAAGCTTGCGCCACGATAGTGGCGACCCAATGGAGTTTGTAGAAAAAGCAATAAAGCGATACGAAGAGTTGAAAATAAATCCTCAAATAAAATACATTGTTTTTTCTGATAGCTTAAATGTAGAGAAAGCTATTGCAATAAAAGAATATTGTGGAGATAGAATTGGTGCTTCTTTCGGTATTGGAACAAACCTAACCAACGATGTGGGCAATAGCATAAAAGGTTTGAACATTGTGATGAAGCTGTTTCGCTGCAAAATGACAGAGAAAGAGCCGTGGCACGAGTGTGTCAAACTATCTGATGTGAAAGGCAAGCACACTGGCAGTAAACGAGAAATACATTTAGCACAAGAGACATTGAGTTTGTTATAGCGTGTTTTTTTAAACTATTCTTGTACAACAGCTCGCTAATTGTTGTCCTATCTTGTCTGTTTGGAAGAAAGAACAAAAAAAAGGTTCAGCTTAATTAAAAGCAGAACCTTTTTTTCTGCTAAAGAAAATATAGATAAAGAAAAAAACTCCCTGTAAGAACTTATCATTACAGGGAGGAGGTCATTTATAATTTAGTTAAGAAAATTTCCAATTTTAAAACCTGCATATACAGTTCTCGGATTCATAGGACCATAAACATATCCTGGGTCGCGGTCAATACCCCTATCAAAGTTGTTTTGATAAGAATTAAATAAGTTTTTTGCACCCACAAACAATTGCAAGGTAGCTCCGTTCAATTTAATATTGTATCGTCCTTTTATGCCAAAGTCGAAAAAGCTTTCAGTTACTCTCAACTCTCCTTTTTCGGGATTAGCTATTTGCATTCCAAAATAAGGAACAAGCATTTTGTCGGTATAATTACCTGTGGTCGAAAAACCCAGTTTTTTAGTAGCCTGCCAGTCCAATACGATAAAACCATATTTATTGGGAGTCCTAAAAAATCTTTTTTCGTCAAACTCTTGCTTCTCTTCGTATTTGCTGTTTTGTACCGTAAAACCAGCTTTCGCCGAAAATTTGCTACTTGGTATTATGTTTAGCTCCATGTTTATACCTTTCACAATGGCACCCTTATCTGCATTTACGCGTGTATATATAACAGTTCCGTTTTCATCGGGCTCGTTAAATTCGTTGGTAAATGGATTGTTGAGCTGGGTGTAGAAACCTTCGAGCAGAAAGCCTAGATAAACACTCTTTAGCTCTTTATTGAAGTCTAACGAAGCCATGTAGCTGTGGCTAGTTTCCTGCTTTAGCGTTGGGCTATTTTTGTGGATAATTTTTCTTGAGCCAGAAGTCTCAACATGCAAGTCTTCATCAAATATTTGAGGAGCTCTATATCCTTGAGAATAACTAACCCTTGCTTGCAAAAACCTTTCTATATCGTATTTAAATGTAAGTCGTGGGCTTAGCACATTGCCTGTTTCTTTAGAACCAGCAGACTCTTTGTCTTCTACCTTATAGTGGTCGAAACGAGCACCTGCAGACAATTGAAATTTATTGAAATTTACTTCATACTGACCAAATACACCTGTGGTGTTGGTTGTTTGATCGGCTACCGTTACATTGTCGGTGTGTGGTACTTCAACAATTTCTCCGTCTTCAATTATGGCATTTTCAAAATCTGCATATCCTAGTTTTTGATCTTTCAACGCTGCCGCATTGTGCTCAAATCCCATTATCAGATTCGACATACCAAAGTTGGCGTTATACTGAGCACCCATGGTATATGAAAAATCCTTTGTGTGACCGTAATCTTTAAGCGATTTTTCGGCACCATAATAGGAACCTCTATCTACTTTTTGTCCTGACACAAAAGCAGAAAATAGATCGGTTTCTCTAAAAAACTGTTCGTAAGTAAATGCTCCGGTTGTAATGTTATGGTCAACGGCTTCGGTAATGTTTGCTTCGTGTTTGGGAAAATCAAACCTATCGCCACCCCGTCTGTTTTCTCTTATATTAAAGAAATCGATAGTCACTTTATTTCTCACACTAAATCTATGAAACAATCTTGCTCCAATAGTGGTGTTTTTTAGCGATGCAAGTTCCGAAAAATCGTCATTGTTTGCATCAAAGGGTTCTCTATCTCTAAAAAAACCATACATAGACATGCCCGTTTTATTGTCAGCAGAAACCAGCGAACCACTAAAATTGATAGAGTGGTCTTGAGCTGCATCTCCAGCACCTTTTAGCCCTGTGCCAATGATTCCGGTGTTGGTGCCAAACTCGTAAGAGTTGTTGATGGGGTCTTTCATAATAAGGTTTATTGTTCCTGCAATGGCATTGCTACCATATAGTGCAGAACCGCCACCTCTAATGACCTCTACGCGCTCTATCATACTTGCGGGTATCAACTCCAATCCATATACACCAGCCAAACCACTAAAAATAGGACGACTGTTTATTAGTATTTGAGAGTAGGGGCCCTCCATACCATTCATTCTAACTTGCGAAAAGCCACAGTTCTGACAATTATTCTCCATGCGCAAACCTGGAGCAAAGTTGAGCCCCTCGCTCAATGTGACAGATTGAGTAGAAGCAAACAGTTTGTTTGAAAGTTTGGTGACAATTGTTGAAGACTCAACCCTATTTGAAGCCGATCTATTGCCAGTAACAATTACTTCTTCGAGCCCGAGGATGTCTTCTTCTAAGTCAAAATTTACCTCCTTTGTTTCATTGGCATCTATTGTTATTTCAAATTCATGGGGTTTAAAACCCAATGATTGAGCTACAATTGTATGACTGCCAACAGGTAGGTTTATTAACTGATAATGGCCCGTTTCATCGGTAGTCATTCCAATGGTTGTTCCCTTTATGGCTACTGTTGCAAAAGGTATATGGGTGCCATTTGATACCACGTGACCCACAATGTTTGCATCAGTTTTCATAGATGTTCGTTGTCTTGCCCTTTGTCGCTGTCTTTGTTGTGGTCTTTGTGCTAAAATAGATTGTGTAACTAACAATAAAAATATTGTTAGTAGTATATTAATTTTGTTCATTATATATTGAGTTATATTTTTAAATAACTGTGTAAGTTTTTTTTCATAACTATCTTCATACACAATATAATGCATGTCTATTTTTTGTGTGTACAGCCACAACAGACCCTAATTGCAAAGTGCATAGTGTAGGCAACTGTTTTATAAATAGCTCATTACTAATTGCACATTGTGGTGCAGGTTTATTTATGTCATTTACAAAAAATGGCACTATATTACTAGCATGTCCAAAATGTAGTGGCAATACAAAACATGTCTCTTATATTATATATATAGATAATGTGTTGTGACAGAAATGAAAGCATCTGTCAAATAAAATAAATGGGTAGTAAAATTTATATATTATGATATATAGGGTGGGGCTCTCTCTTTGTGAAGGTGTAT
The DNA here is from genome assembly GCA_964452155.1 of uncultured Dysgonomonadaceae bacterium. Taxonomy (GTDB): domain Bacteria; phylum Bacteroidota; class Bacteroidia; order Bacteroidales; family Dysgonomonadaceae; genus UBA2632. The sequence continues at coordinate 3,203 of CAYVLC010000059.1, read as the reverse complement.
ATGACTTGATGTAGGTGCTAGTTTTAACTGAAAACTAATTTTCTTTTTCTTTACAGAAAGCACTATTCCGAGCGCAATAAGAGCTACAAGAAAAAGAATATTTAGGTTATGAAAGAACAACAACTCCGCATTTGTATGATGGTGTGTTTTTAAAGGAGCCGAGTCGTCGGTCTTGTTATAAGGGTGAGCATGCTCTACTATTGTTCCGTCGTCTAATTTGTGTATGTGTGTAAATGCAATTTTGTTAGTAATGAGCATCGTCATTAGCCCCATCATGAATAGGGTAATAAGTTTTTTTGCTCTATTGTTTATTGTCAATTGCATAAGCCTACAAAGGTATTTATATAAATTTGTTTTTACTATTTTTTTCTCACTTTATTTTAAGTTGGGGTGTTTCTTATTGAGTGCTTATACGCATTAAAACCTCTTTATTTGCAGACTTTCTTTAATAAATGCCTTTAAGAGAAAAAGTTGGTATCTTTGTATTCAAAATATAGGTTGTAAAATAAAAAACAAGACAATAAATAAGATGGCGGGACATAGCAAATGGTCAAACATAAAAGCCCGAAAGGGAGCACAGGACAAGAAAAGAGCGAAAATTTTTTCGAGAGTAATTAAGGAGATAACTATTGCAATAAAAGAAAATGGCAACAATGGAGATCCAGAAACCAACCCGGCACTCAGAAATGCAATTCAAAATGCACGTGGTGCAAACTTACCCAAAGATAACATTGAGAGGGCTATAAAGAGAGCTTCTGGATCTGACTCTCAGAACTATAAACACCTCAATTTTGAAGGATACGGCCCCCACGGTATTGCCATATTTGTTGAGTGCACATCGGACAATAGCAACAGAACGGTTGCCAATGTAAGGGCTATCTTCAATAAATATGGTGGAAACTTAGGCACAAATGGTTCTTTAGAATTTCTGTTTGACAGGGTTGGTGTTTTTACAATCGAAAAGGAGGCGTTAGTGATAGACTGGGATGAGCTGCAACTTATATTGATAGAGTACGGTGCCGAATCTTTTGAAGAGGAAGACGAAGTGTATTTAATCTATGCAGACTATAAGAGCTTTGGAGCAGTTTCTGACAAGCTACTCGAATTGGATATTGTAGCACAAAATGCTGCCATAGAACTACTACCTAATCATACCGAAGAGTTGCCCCTACAGCAAGCTATGACTATTGTAGCTATGATAGATGCTTTTGAAGATGACGATGATGTGCAAAATGTATATCATAGCCTTGAATTGACTGACGAGTTGAGTGAAGAGCTTGCAAAGATGTAAGTTTTTTAAGTAATCAGCAATCAGCTTTTAGCTTTCAGCAGACAGCCTTTGGCACCCCCCCCCCAAAGTTAGCGAGAATGTTCGTCAGTGCCAGCGAGTAATGGATAATGAATAATGAATAGTCAAAAGGGTAGTATGTCAATTCAACGTTTCTTTAATGATAAGTAAAAAAGGAAAAGGCCATCTTGCCATGTTTACGGCAAATATTGCGTGGGGACTAATGGCCCCCCTCTCAAAAAGCATTATGATGTTTGGTGCCATAGGTTATTTAACTTTGGTATCGTTTCGTTTGGCTGGTGCTGCAATAGCTTTTTGGGTGGCATCATTTTTTATTAAAAGAGAAAAAGTACCACCACGCCATTTGTTCTTGATGTTTGTGGCTTCTCTTTTTGCCATTGTTTTCAATCAGGCCATCTTTATCAAAGGTGTTTCTATGACTTCTCCCATCAACGCCTCCATTGTTACTACTTTTCTGCCCATCATTACCATGGTTATAGCTGCATTTTATTTGAAAGAACCCATTACTTTCAAAAAACTATTGGGCGTGATAGTTGGAGGAGCAGGAGCAGTACTAATTATTGTGAGCAGCACCCAATTAGATGCTGGCAGTAGTGCATCCAATAACAATCTGATGGGAATTTTATTGGTCTTTTCGGCCCAACTAAGTTATGCCATCTATTTTGTATTCTTTAAAAACTTTGTTGGCAAATACTCGCCTATCACATTGATGAAGTGGATGTTTCTGTTTGCTTCTATCGTTTATCTACCTTTTGCTCAATCGGAGTTTTTGCACATAGATTATTCAGTTATTCCATTTTCTGTATATAGAGATATAGCTTTTGTAGTGTTGGGTAGTACTTTCTTTACCTATCTGATGGTTCCCATTGGGCAAAAAAACTTACGCCCCACAGTGGCTAGCATGTACAACAATGTTCAGCCCATTGTAGCCACAATAGCCGCTTCAATAATAGGGGTAGATGCTTTTGGGCTACTAAAAGGAATGGCCATTGCACTGGTCTTTATTGGCGTTTTTATTGTGAATAGGAGCAAAGCGGCAGAGGAGTTAAAAACTATAGAATGACCAATATATTGCAACAGCTCGAAAAAAAATGGCTTGTGCAACTGCTAGCTTAAAAAAAATATGGCGTAATTTTGCTCTTTAATCCTTAAGAAAAAAGAGATTAGTTTGACGATGTCGGATTTTCATAAGCTTACTCCCTTTTTTCATATTCCACACCACATTGCACAGCCGTACCTTTGTAGCGTAGTTTTCAAAAATAATACAAACAACATAACACATACAAACAATGAAAAAGAATTTAAGAGACGCAATTAAAGATAGACGTACATATTATCAGCTACAAAACACATCTCCAGTTTCTGATCAAGAGCTACAATCAATCATCGAGCATGTATTGCTCTATGCTCCCTCGGCATTCAACTCCCAATCGGCCCGAATGGTGCTTCTACTTGGAGACAATCATACCAAAATGTGGGAAATTACAAAAGAGGAACTCAGAAAAGTGAGTAAGTCTGAAGAGGCTTTTAGAGTTACCGAAGAGAAAGTAAACACCTCTTTTGCTTCAGGATATGGAACAATTTTATTTTTTGAAGACCAAGCAGTTGTAAAAGGATTGCAGAACGGTTTTCCAACCATGGCCGAAAAGTTTACACAATGGAGCGAGCATTCATCGGCTATTGCTCAAATACTTACTTGGATAGGGTTGGAAAGCGTTGGGTTTGGTGCATCGCTCCAACACTACAACCCCCTTATTGACGAAGCTGTGAGAAAAGAGTGGAATCTTAGCTCAGATTGGCAATTGGTAGCTCAAATGCCCTTTGGTGAACCAGCAGGTGAGCCAGGTGAGAAAGAACACGTTGCGCTTGAAGAGAGATTAGTTGTGCTTAAATA
>CAYVLC010000058.1:0-16272 GCA_964452155.1 uncultured Dysgonomonadaceae bacterium | reverse complement strand
AAATTTCAACAACCTGACGAGGTATTAAGGGTTTCGCCCACAACAAAGCTACCCACAAGACTTGATAGGTTTTTAGATGTAAACAAATTGGAACTTAAGGAAATTGATATAGACTTGGGTGTTACAAATGCCAAAACAAGACATACAATAATTCCGGCACAAACAAAGGGGAACGATTTTGACCCTGTGCGTGCCATTCAACGGCACAAAGCAAGAAAACGGCAACAGAAAGTAGATAAAATAATAAAGGTGTATGAAATGGATTGATTTAGCACAGGCCAACGTTGGCGCAAATCTCCCGACCTGTGGCTGTAAGTATTAATCCTATAAAGCTTTTCATGCAAATACGAGAGACAAGATGTTTTGTCTCTAATATACAAGGGTCAAGATGTTTTGATACTAACATTTACAATAATCTTAGAGACAAAATTCCCCGAATACTATATGTTTCTCTTACTTACAAGAAGATATTTCAGAATTGATGATAGCATATAATCCCTGCGTGCAAACTCCTTTTTTTTCACAACCGATTGATACAGCTTTATTCTATCCGTTCCCCTTAAGTGAGCAGGCTGGGTGGAAGCCCGTATTATTCACGTTTTTAGCTTTGCGTAGATGCTTGGCGACGAACTTCGCTGATATAGGCCACTATTTGAGCCGCTAGCCTAAAGTGTAACTCCATCTAAAATAGTGTCGATACGTTTGAGTTGATCATCACTAAAGCTAAGATTGTCTAAAGCATTCAAATTATCTTGCAACTGTTGCATAGAGCGTGTACCAATAATTAATGAGGTCACAACATCGAGACGCAAGGCCCAAGCTAGTGCCATTTGTGCCAAAGTTTGATTGCGCTCTTGCGCAACCAAGTTGAGTTGGCCAACAATGGAAACAATTTTTTGTGTAATCTGCTCTCTTTGCAAGTGCCCATCGGGATTGGCAGCACGCGAATCTTTTGGTATGCCGTTGAGATATTTATCAGACAAAACTCCTTGAGCAAGTGGCGAAAAGCCAATGAAACCACTACCCTCCTTCTCAACCACTTGAAGAACTCCCTCTTCGGGATTTCGATTGAGCATACTGTACTTACCTTGATATATAAGACAGGGCACTTGTTGTTTTCGCAAATAAGTCATTGCTTGTGTGGCTTCTGCAGCTGGATAATTTGAAATACCTATATACAATGCCTTGCCTTGTTTTACAATATCTACAAGAGCTTGCATTGTTTCTTCTATAGGAGTTATTCCATCGTATCGGTGCGAATAGAATATATCGAAATACTCCAAACCTGTTCTTTTTAAACTCTGGTTGATACTCGCCATCAGATACTTTCTTGACGACCCATCGCCATAAGGGCCAGGCCACATCAAGTATCCTGCTTTTGAAGACACAATCATTTCGTCGCGATGTGACGACAAGCCTTCTTTCATGATTTTACCAAAGTTTGTTTCTGCCGAACCAGGAGGTGGTCCGTAGTTGTTGGCCAGGTCGAAATGAGTGATTCCTTTTTCGAAAGCAAAGTGAACCATTTTCTTAGCTTCTTCATAATTATCATTGAAGCCAAAGTTGTGCCACAAACCAAGCGATAGGAGGGGCAATTGCAATCCGCTGAGTCCACAATAAGAGTATTTCATAGTTGTTTGGTTTTTAAAATAGGTTTGTAAAAATTTATTTGCTTGTTGATTAATCTGTTGTTGGATCTTTTGGGTAGAAATGGACTATACTTCTACAAGTTAAGCAACAGTGCTTCGATAGTAAGTTTCGCAATCTTTGTTTTTCACTTACCTCATCTATTTGAGCTTCATGTCCATATCTTTATCATCGATAACTGCTATAATTTTTTTACCGTCGGGTGTAACACTTGGTGTTGGGCAGGCAAATAGCTTATTCACAATATCGGTTATTTCTTCTACCGAAAGAGGCTTGCCGTAGTTGATAGCCACAGAGCGTGCAAATGAGAGTGCCAGCTTCTCTTGAATTTCTGCTTTTACATCTTGGGCGGTCTCTATTATATTTTCCAACATAGATTTGATGAGTTTTACTACGTCGGGGTTTTCTATTTCAGATGGTACACCTAGTACGGCAAATGTATTGCTACCAAGGTTGCTTATTTCAAATCCGAGAGACTCTAGGTCTTCTTTGATACTTGGAATAATGGCTGCCTCGGAGGCACTCAGTTCTAGCATCTCTGGAAACAATACTCGTTGCGAAATTCCTCTTTTCTGAACTATATTCTCAAGATACTTATCGAAGAGGATACGCACGTGGGCCCTGCGTTGGTCAATAATCATGAGTCCAGATTTTACAGAAGTAAATATATACTTTTGTTTATACTGATAATAATCAGGAAATGCATCAGACGACATATCGGGCAGAGTGTGTTGCTCTTTTGAAAAGTTGAAAGAGTTTGCTTGCACCATTTCATCATCATCATCATCATCATCATCATCGGCATCAATGCCAGTATCTTTCTCAAAACCTTTGTATAGCTGCTCCCAGTCCATTTTGTGAGGGCGTGTATATGTGTTTTGTTTAAAAGGATTGTAGTTTGGGTCTAAATTTATTTGAGGCGATGGGGCTTGTTTCTCTTTATTGAACACAGGAATAGAAATAGCCCCCTCGGTATCGAAGTCGATACTTGGCACTGCATTAAATTTACCTAGCGACTCTTTAATGCTTACCATAAGGATTTGCCATATAGCTTGTTCGTTTTCGAACTTTATTTCGGTTTTGGTGGGGTGTATGTTCACATCAATTGTATCTGGCTCTACCTGAATGTAGAGAAAGTAATGCGGATTGTCGGTGGGTTGTGTCAAGTTTTCGAATGCAACCGAAACAGCTTTATGAAAATAGGGATGTCGCATGTATCTGCCATTGACAAAGAAAAACTGATTGCCCCGTCGCTTCTTGGCAAACTCGGGCTTGGTAATGTAACCAAATATTTTGACCAAGGTGGTATCTACATCCACTTCGAGTAGATGTTGATCTATATTTTTGCCAATTAGTTGTGTTATGCGCTGGCGCAAACCTGTTGGGGGTAGTTGCAAAAGTGTTACAGCATCATCTATGAGCGTAAATTCTATATCGGGGTGTGCTAGGGCAATTCTTTCTACCTCCATCAATATGTTGCGACGCTCTGTGTCGTTCGATTTTAAGAACTTGCGGCGAACAGGTACATTAAAAAACAGGTTCTTTACCGTAATGCAAGTTCCTTGGGGTGTTGACACAGCTTCTTGAGACTCCACTTTTGAACCCGATATAGTGATTAAGGAACCAATCTCGCTATCGTTTGTGCGAGTTTTTATTTCTACTTGTGCTATGGCAGAGATGGAGGGCAGAGCTTCGCCTCTAAACCCCATTGTGGTGAGAGCAAATAGATCATTGGCCTCTTGTATTTTTGAAGTAGCGTGCCGCTCGAAAGCCATGCGTGCATCAGTTTCAGACATCCCTTTGCCATTGTCTATGACCTGAATAATGGTTCGTCCTGCATCTTTTATTACAATTTGTATGTGCGATGCTTGGGCATCAATGGCGTTTTCTACCAGCTCTTTCACTACAGATGCTGGTCGTTGTATAACTTCGCCAGCAGCAATTTGGTTGGCAATAGAATCAGGCAATAGATGAATTATATCGGGCATGTTTGAGGATTAATTTTTTTTTTGAGGGTGTCTTGCAAATAAACATTGCTTATTTTGTTGTTGGTTTTTCCTTATTAGGAGCAATCAACAAGAGATATTCTAGTTGTTTATTTTAAAATTATAGAATCATTGCAGAAGCAATTCTCTTTTTATTTAAGAGAGAGAAAACAACGGATGTATCTTTTCTTGCAATGAGTGTGGCTAAGTAAAATACATAATATAACCTACCACTATAAGCACAACGAGAAATATAATCAGCTTCACATTTCGATTAGAATTAGATTTGCTGCTTGTACCTTCTTTGGTTACTTTTCGTTTCACGTGTTCGGTCTTCCTTATAAATTCGCCTTTTATGGTTGGCTTATAATCGGTGTCTTTAATGACACCCATCTCTTTATGCACTTTGTGCACACGTTCGTTAAACTCATCTCTGTCTGGGTTAAAGAGTATGGGTTTATAGTTGAATTGTCGCGGTTTTCGGTTGTTATAGAAAAAGAACATAATCTTTAGTTTTGAGTTTTGGTTGAATACAAATATAATAAAAAAAAGAATACATTGTTATTCTCTTTCAAATCTGCGAGGGGTAACTCGCTCTTGTGTCAAGTTTTTCTCGGGTCTTCTAAAAATGTCTATCTTATTTAATGGTCTCACATTGTCGTACCAAATAAAATCTTTCAGTTTTTTATCATCCGGCTTCAGTAAGCTCAGCGGAGTGGTCTCGGCTGTAGTAGATGACCATAGTTTTAGCTTCTGCAATTCGTTTTTATATATATCCATTGAGAGATACGCACTTTGTGTTTTATTGAGTCCAATAATGGTGCCATCGTCTTCTTCTAAATAATAGAGCGACTGAGCATCGCCTTCTACAAGAATATACCTTATTTCTCCTTCTTTGAAATACGCATTCATATCTCTCCCTTTGAGCTGATTGTACTGCCCATCTTTTTCGCGATCCTGTATGCTGTAAGCATAGTTTTTGATGTGCACTTTGTCAATTGTTGTGTCATTTAGGTAGATGTTCATCTCCTCACCAATTATCTGGTTGTTCTCATGCCATATTATTGGCTCAATATACATGTACAGTATCGAGTCTTTTGATATATATGCCATTGAGTCGCATACACCTTGCAAATCGGTACGATAGAAACGAACATGATGAAAAGCCCTAACCTCTTTATGCACAGAGTCTGTGAGCATCGTGAGTGTGTCGCCATGAAGAAATAAACTGTCTGCTTGCGAATACTCTATGGCAAAGGCTGAGTCGGTTGCCATGCCATACTCAGCTTTCTCGTCGTAGTACCCATAGTTGCCTTGTAAAATTATTTTATTTACTGTGTCTTGCAGGTGCATATTGCCATGAACTGTTCCAAAACCACTTGCTCTGTTGTAGTAAATGGTGTCGCCAGTAAGTGTTTTATCGTTGTTGGAGCTGTAAACGGTCGATCTATCTAGCAGTTGAGAATCATCTGTAATGGTGTTGTACCAGCCCCGTGTGGTGTGGATATAGCCACTGTCTGAAACAATAGTAGAAGGGCCCAAAATGTCTGCTATTTTAGAAAAGGTGTTGTATTTTAAAGTATCGGCAAATATTGTGTATTGAGGATTTACAAGTTTTACGCTGTCGCTAAACAGAGCCTCTTTGTTTTCAGGGTTATATTGCCCCCAAAACGAAGTTAGCTCGTTTTCTTCATCCACCAACATGCCCCCATCAAAGTAGTACCCAAGATTGTTGAGCCTATCATAGTTTAGGCTATCGGTAAAAAGAGTAGCCTGCTTATCTTCCATCCTCACATTGTTTCTAAGTTTGGCAAGTTTTGTATTGCCTTCGTAATGTAGGTAGTCTCCATAGACAAAAATTGTGTCGCCTTGGTCTATTTCTACATTGCTAAATGCTTCAAACCTGTTAGATTGTTCGTAGAGGTAGGCACTGTCGCAATACATGAAAGCACCCTCGTGGTAAAATATCACATTGTCTTTTAGAATTTGCACATCGCTGGTAGCCGATTTGCGTAACTCGTTGGCTTGGCGCAATTCAATTATTTTTGGTGGCTGTGTAGATGCAGGTTGTTGCGCCCTTACAGCCAATATAAATACAAAGAGCACACTAAAAATGAGTGCACTCTCTATAGAAAATAGTTTATGTTGTTTTCTTTTTTTCATCTGGTCAAAGAACGGGCATATATTTTAAAGAGGGTCTATTTATCTTATCCAACCTTCGTATCTGAAATCACAATTTTTCCAATTGTCATCGATTCTCACGTAAGTTGTTTTTATTTTATTTTTAAGCCAAATGTCTAATATCTCTTGTCGTTTTTTATTTTCGACCATCATTTTAATGGTCTGATAGTCGCTACTCATATTGGCTTTATGACCATCTATTCTTTTAGATAGTTTCACAATAGCCGCTACTTGTTTATCTTTCATTGTGCGCATAATAAATGGCTCTGAAATTTCGCCTTGTTTCATAGCACCCACCTTGCGGGCTATATCTTGGTTCAGCTCGTCCATTTCAAACCGTGGTGTGCCAGCGTAATTGCTTTCTGGGCTCATATTCACCATTATTCCTTTGTTGTTACGGGTGTCTTTATCTGCCGAGATAAAAGTGGCTGCCTCATCAAAAGTAATTTCGTCTTTCACCAATGCTGTTTGAATTGAGTCGAGCCTACTTAAAGCATCGTCTAATTCTTTTTGTGGAACTTTTGGTTTCAAGAGTATATGACGAAAGTTTCCTTGGTCGCCTCTGCGTTCGATAAGCTGAATAATGTGATAACCAAATTCTGTTTCAACCACATTAGATACTTTAGAGGGGTCGTTAAGCGTAAAGGCCACATTAGCAAACTCGGGAGCCAGAGAAGCTCTACCCATAAATCCTAGTTCTCCGCCTTTCACTGCCGATCCATCTTCTGAATAGAGCAATGCCAATGTCGAAAACTCGGTTTCTCCTGAAGTGATTCGTTCAGTAAAATCTCTCAATCTTGCCTTTACCTCATCTATCTCTTCAAGTGGGATTCTGGGTTCGAGTGTAATAATTTGCACTTCTACTGCTGTGGGAATAAACGGCAAACTGTCTTGCGGAATGCTAGAATAAAATTTTCTAATTTCGGAAGGGGCAAGCACTATATCGCCTATCAATTTATTTTGAACACTTTTTACCAACTCACCCTCAACTAATTGTTTTCGGATATCATCGCGTATTTCGCGTATTTTTTTGCCATAATACTCTTCTAGTTTCTCTACCGAACCAGCACGGTCTATTGTCTCGTTTACATAAAACTCCACCATGCGGTTTACATTGGCGTCGGGTACATCTATGCTATCTAATTTTGCTTGATGGAGGAAAAGCTTATTTACGGCAATTTGTTCGGGAATAAAACAATACGGGTCGCCATCGATGCGCGTATTGTTTAGGAGCATTTCGCGGCGAGTTTCCTCTACCTCCGACTTATATATGGCTTCATCACCTACTACCCATACAATTTCTTCAACAATATTGTTTTGTGAAAATATATGCTGATATCCGCTGAGAGCAAGAAATAAAATAAAAATTTTCGTAGAAAACTTCATAGTACGTTATATGTTTTAAAAAATAATCAACGTAAAAGTAACTATAATCATATAGTAGCCAAACAAGTTCGTTGTTAAAAGTAGTTATAAACCCTTTGAAACAACATATCAGGCTCTTAATTAGTAGTTACAACAAAATTAGAGACACAAAAAGATAGGTCTCTATTTGTTGTAATATGCAATGTGAGTTCAGTTTTATTTTTCTATGAACTCTAAGTATAGCTCTAAAAGCAATATTCTGTGAGCTATAAGTTCAAAGATTATATTCTCATCTTAAACCCCGCAAAAAAACTACGTGGTGTACCAGGCCCATAGATGTAGGCCGAGGCCCGTCCAGCACCGGTGTCGAAATCGTCTTGATAGGAGTTGAAAATATTTTGTATTCCTGCATTCAACTCAAGTTGTATGTTTTTGAAAACATCAATTGTATATGATAATTTTGTATTTAATTCAAAAAATGATGGAGACTCTTCGGTGATGTTTACTTTCGAAAATCTATCTACTCCTTCTACTCCTTCTCCAGCTTCGTGAGGTACTAGCATGCTACCTGTATAGTTTCCCGAAAGCGTTGCAGAGAAATTCTTTACAGGAGTATATGTAGCTACAAAATAGGCATAAGAGTTGGGCGTTCGCATCATCTCTCTGGTGGCCTCTACTTGGTCTATCTCCTGCTCTTCTTCATCCTCAGACTCCCACCATTTTCTCGCGGTAGCATATAGGCTTCTTTGGAAGGTGGCTCCTGCTTGCAAACTTAGCCATGAGGCAATGTCTATACGCCCCTCTAAGTTTAGGCCATATACCTGGGCTCCATCTGTAGCATTTTCAACAGTAATTTCGTTTCCTTTTCTCACACCCACAAATGGATTTTCGAGATGTGTGTAAAACCCTTCAACTAAAAGATTAAGGTTTACACCGTCCACTTGGTGGTACATATCTACAGAGCCGCTCAAACTTTGAGATTGCTCTGCATCTAAATCTTCAGATAGGGTTCTCACAATTTGTTCGCCACCTGCAATGTCAACATGCAAATCTTCGTCGAAGAGCTGCGGTGCTCTAAAACCCTCGCTATAGCTCACTCTAAAACTAATTTTGTCATTAGGATTATATCTAACATTGCCTCGTGGGCTAAAGATAAGATTGTCCACCAAGTTGTTTTTGTCTAAACGTCCACCAATAAGAAAGCTCCAATGTTCGTTTGCCCACTCATTTTGCGCAAAAGCTGTGGTTGTTTTTGATCTTTGTTTAATCGACTTGGTTCTATAACCACTCACATCATCCAATTCACTACCAAGATATTCTAATCCGCCTGTCAGGCTGGCAGGCATAAAAAATAGTTGGTCAAATTTATGACTGTATTGCCCACCTATCTGATAGGTCAATTCGGTTGACAAACCATACGACATCAATCGCTTATTGTTGTTTTCTATTTGGGCGTTCACTTCATCTATTTCCTCTTGGCTCATTCCGGGCCTTACTTCTGCAATATTGTCAGTTATAGGGTCTCCTCCACCATAGTAGCTTTTTCTATTTGTGTGCTGTGCAGAGGCATATAAGCTAAATTTGTCTTTGCCATTGGCCGACGATTGGTCAAATTTAAGTCCGCCACCATTTATATAATGTTCGGCTTGTTCGGTTATATATGCGTCGTGAGCTGGACGATCCAATTGGTCACCACCTCTTCTAAATTCGTGCATATTATGGTATTCAAGAGTAATTCGTGCATAGTCTCCTGTCTTCAAAAACGACCTAAAACCTAATGAGCGATTTTTAAGTGTAGGCATTTCTGTAAATCCGTCATCGTCATGGTCATATCCGTCTCTTGCACGGTGCTGTCCATATAGCATCATCCCTGCTTTTCTGTTTTCGCCAATTATAGATGCATTGAAAGATGTATTGTTTTCGAATGCACCTGATGCATTGTAATTGGAAATTGTATGTGCAAATTCTGCCGAGTTACGCAAAGGCTCTTTGGTAATGACATTGATGGTTCCGCCAATAGCGGATGAACCCATAAGTGCAGATCCTCCTCCACGCACTACTTCTACCTTTTCTATCATATTGGCAGGTATTTGATCTAGGCCATAAACACCTCCAAGTGAACCAATCAAGGGGCGAGAGTCTATCAATATCTGAGAGTAAGGGCCATCTAAACCATTTATTCTCACTTGTGTAAATCCGCAGTTTTGACAATTGTTCTCGACACGCAATCCAGGTTGAAACTTCAAACCATCGGACAATGTGTTTGAGTTAGTTGCATCAAATGTCTTTATATCTATAATACTCACAAGTGATGGAGACAAGCGCCGTGTATTGCCATTCCTATCTGCAGAAATGACCACGTCTTCAAAATAGATTGTACTCTCCTCCAAATCGAAATTCAATTCTATTGTCTCACCTTTATGTGTGTTTACTTTTTGTTCTATGGTTTTGTATCCCATCATTTTTACCTCTACAATGAGCTCTCCAGTTGGAAGATTCTTTAGGAAGTAATGTCCTGTTTCGTCTGTAGCGGTACCTATAGCGGTACCTTTAATTTGAAGTGTAACGTAGGGCAAGTGTTCCTTAGTAGTTTTATCTAAAACATGACCAAAAATATTTGCATCAGTTCCTTCGGCTTCATCAGCAAAAGTGTAGGGTGTTATAAGGCATAGCAAGGCCGATAATAAATATATTATTTTCATAATTTGAATAAATTATTTAGTCTGGTATAAGTAAATTGGGTGCAAAGATGTTACATGTGTGCTCCGTTGTACTTTACAATAGAGTAGTTGTCTTTTTTGATTTACAAAAAGAAGAGAAGTAAGCTTTGCACATTAAAAAGATTATGCTGTAGATGGGTAGCATAAATTTATTTCAACGAAATTATGCTATAAATAAGTAGGGGGTGCACGAAGAAGGTTAGAATTGGTCTTTTCTGCTAAATGTATTTTGTATTCGTAAGAATAGTTGTGATGAACTAAGCATTGAACAGGGCTATTGATTTCGAAGTGAGGAACAATAGCTTCAGTTGTTTGGCCATGGGTATGAAGCTCGATGGCAATAATTTCTTTTGCAGTGTGATCATGACTTGTATTGTCACTTTTATTGAATGGATGGGAGTGAATTACAATAGAGTCATTTTCTAAATGGCTATGGATAAAAAAGATCTTTCCGCTTATAAATATTATAAACAGTATAGGTAAAAACCATTTTAGAGATTGAATAAAAAATTTTTTCTTCATAGCTTGTAGCAAAAGTATCTATTTTTAATACAACTAGGGCATTTGTTGTATAGAATTTATCTGAAAATCCTTTAAACATTGTTTCCTAGATGTTTTACTCAATAAAATTAAGAATAAAGAAATATCACAATCACTAAAACAATGGTTATACATCATTTACTTTATTCATTTAATGAAGAGTCTCAAAATTTGGACTATTTTTGTAGTTAGTAAAATACAATTGTTCTGTATTTGACAAGTAATTGTTAGATAAATAAGATGGACCCACATACAATAATAGAAAAGTATTACAATAAAGGGAGCAAGATTTACCGCATTTATATGTCGCATGTAACGGATGTTACCAATAAAGCACTTCAAATTGCTCATAAACATCCAGAGCTGGCTATTGATACTCAGTTTCTAGAAGAAGCAGGCATGCTGCACGATATTGGTATTTTTCTCACACGCGCTCCTCACATTCATTGCAAAGGGGAACATCCATACATTCGTCACGGCTATTTAGGCAGAGAACTACTTGCCAGTGAGGGATACCCAAAGCATGGGCTTGTTTGTGAGAGACATACTGGCACGGGATTGAGCTTAGAAACCATTTTAAAAAGGAAGCTTCCAATCCCTCACCGCGACATGAGGCCACAATCTATGGAAGAAAAAATAATATGCTTTGCAGATAAGTTTTTTTCGAAATCGAAACTTGGAAAAGAAAAATCTATAAAGAAAATTAGGAAAAACCTTGGTAAACATGGTAAGCATCAGATAGAGCAATTTGATGAGTGGTGCGAAATGTTCTTATAAATCTGTTTTCGTATCAAAATAATTGCAAATAGAGAAGAATTATAGTAAGATTGAATTTCTTGGCAAAGATTTTGCAGTGTAATAGTAGATGGCAAAGATTAATGTCAATTTGAACGATTTGACTATTTTCCGTAAACAGCTCTGTGTAAAAGGTATGCACAGTTAAAATAAATTAGTATGAAACAAAATTATAACGATAACAACCATTCTGACGAAATTTCAGAAGAGGACAATTTGGCAGAAAAGCAAAACAATCGGGAGGAAGACAACAAAAAAACTGACAATATGTCAGACAATGGAGATCATTTGGCAGACCAAGTGCTGGAGGAAGAGGAAACCCTCCAGGAAAAGTATGACAATTTGAACAACAGCTACCTCCGACTTCATGCCGAATTTGATAATTACCGTAAGCGCACTTTGAAAGAGAAGATGGAAATTATTAAAACAGGTGGCGAAAGAGTCCTCACAGACATGATTCCTCTAGTAGATGATTTTGAGCGAGCACTGGAAACCGTTCAAAATGCAGATCATAAAGAAGCTATTGTTGAAGGATTAGAATTGATATATTCTAAATTTGTGAACTTCCTCAATCAAAATGGTGTAAAAGAGATTGAAACAATTGGAGAGATTTTTGATGCTGATAAGTTTGAGGCTGTCACCACGATCCCTGTTCAAGATAAATCACAGATTGATGTGGTAATAGATTGCGTTCAAAAAGGATATATACTAAACGAAAAAGTACTTCGTTTCCCAAAAGTAATTGTAGGTAAATAAGATGTCAAAAAAAAGAGATTATTACGAAGTTTTAGGGATTGCAAAAAATGCAACTGCCGAAGAGATAAAGAAAGCATACAGGCAAAAAGCTATTCTACACCATCCGGACAGAAACCCTGGAGACAAAACAGCCGAAGATAAGTTTAAAGAAGCTGCCGAGGCTTATGAAGTCTTGAGAGACGAGAACAAACGTGCCAGATATGACCAATTTGGTCATGCAGGTATGACTGGTGCTGCTGGGGGAGGCTTTGGTGGTGGTATGTCTATGGACGATATATTCTCACAATTTGGTGACATATTCGGCGGTTTTGGTGGCTTTGGCGGTTTCGGAGGAGGTGGCCGTGGAGGTCGCAGAGTGAACCGTGGATCAGATCTGAGGGTAAGGGTAAAACTTAGCTTGAAAGAGATATTGAACGGTGTTGACAAAAAAATTAAAGTAAAGAAATACGTTTCATGTACACATTGCAAAGGCAATGGATCTAAAAATGGCGACTCGTACACAACCTGTGATACTTGTAAAGGGTCGGGTGCTGTGACACGTGTTACTAACACTATATTGGGTCAGATGCAAACTTCCAGCACTTGCCCAACTTGTGATGGTGAGGGCAAAACAATAACAGAAAAATGTACTCACTGTAGCGGCGAAGGTGTTGTGCGCGACGAAGAGGTTATCACTATTCAGATTCCAGCTGGTGTAGCAGAGGGTATGCAACTATCTATGTCGGGCAAAGGCAACGCTGCTCGCCGTGGAGGCGTTAGTGGCGACCTGCTGATTATTGTAGAAGAAGAGGAGCACCCCGATTTGATAAGAGACGAAAACGATTTAATATACAATCTGTTTCTGACTTTCCCAACAGCAGCTCTTGGTGGCTCTGTTGAGGTGCCAACTGTAGATGGAGTAGCTAAAATGAAAATAGAACCAGGCACACAGCCCGGTAAGGTATTGCGCTTGCGAAACAAGGGGCTTCCATCGGTACATGGTTATGGAACTGGAGATCTATTGGTAAATGTAAATGTATATGTACCCGAGAAGCTCACAGACAAAGAAACCAAAATTATGAAGGAGTGGCAAAAATCATCTAGTTTTGAGCCTTCTAAGTCTGCAAAGAAAACAGTGTTTAGTAAGTTTAGAAAAATGTTTGATTGAGTTTTATCTCAACTAAACGATATACAAGTTTAATTAAGTGGGGGTTTTTAAGTAACCACCTTGTGACGCAGAGAAGTGGCTTCTCTGCGTTTTTTTGTTGAGAGGTATTTCTCATATTAAGTTTTAGAAGCCAATTTAAATTACTTATTCCCGCCCTTCAAAAACATTTCAACTGTGCGCTTGTTTTATATAAACACGATATATCAATTATAGCATTGCTAATGATTATCAATCTATAGCTGAAATCTTACAAAATATAACATTTTAATCAAAAATAATTATGCAAAAGATAGGAATTTTTTACGGATCATCAACAGGAAACTCAGAGGCTGCTGCCCAACAAATACAAAAAGAATTTGGTGCAGATCAAGCTAAAGTCTTTGATGTGAGTGATGCAAAAGCAAGTGATATGGAGCAATATACAAATATAATATTTGGTTGTTCGACACTCGAAATTGGTGAGTTGGAGTATGACTTCGAAGACTTTATGCCCGAAATAGAGAGGGTTAATTTTTCTGGTAAGAAGATAGCCATTTTTGGCTTAGGCGACCAAGAGTCATACCCTGACTCGTTTGCAGATAGCATTGGAATAATCTATGAAGCACTTGAAGGGAAAGGTTGTGAGATTGTTGGTAAAATTACAACCGATGGATACAACTACGATGAATCTAGAGGAGAAGTTGACGGGCAATTAATGGGTTTAGCTTTAGATGACGATAACCAAGGCGACCTCACTGATAAAAGAATAAAAGATTGGGTGGTACAACTAAAAAGTGAATTCAATTAACTAGATATAACCATGCAAATGCCAATCCTTCATTTATATATATAGTACAATGCAAATACTAAACCACCACATTTACGAGTACAACAAAGGACTCAGAAGCCTTGTGCTTTTTACAACGAGCTCCGAGAGACAATCTGAAACCGAAGAGCTGCTTACCAGCAAAGGAATCAGTTATTGTTTTGCAGAAGTAAATGCAGAAAAGGTAAATGTTTTCTTTGGTGATGAAGTGTGTATAAAGATTATCAGATCATTTGGTGGCAAATCGCTTTCAGACTACACAGACGAAGAAGATTTTATGCTGGGCACCATGCTTGGTTACAATCGGTTGCAACAGTGCGAAAGGTATGTGAAAAGGAAACAATTGTAGTAGATTGTAAATCTGCATTCCAGTAGCGCAGATTTTCATATAAGTAGAGCCGCAGCTTAACGTTTAGCTGTGAGGAGCGTTGGGTTTAATTGGTCTTGTTGGTGTCTTTCTGTCTTCTTTTCTCCTCCCTCAACACATCCCTAAAGTTAGTTTTAGAGCTGATGAGGAATATTGAACCTTTTAAAAGTTATTCTCATTTTTTTTATTGTCAACTGTCAATTAAATAATTTTCGTTACACTTTTGCGCCTTTATAAAAATAAGACAATGCCAATCCGAACAATAAAATGGCACTACCAATTATAAATGCATAGAACCCTGCATTGGCTGGGTAGTTGTCTTTCATAAATGCTACAATTTGGGGGCCTACAATACCTCCCACACCCCACGCAGTAAGTGCTGCCCCATACAATGCAGGCATTAGCTTGCCCCCGTAGCTATCGTTGATAAGCGAAGGAATAACCCCAAAACCACCACCATAGCACAACAACACAATACATACAAAAACAAAAAACCACGTAGGATGCGTCACAAATATGAGTGCAATAAATATAAGCGCTTGCAAAGCAAGCAGTATTCTAAAAGTGAAGAGACGCCCAATTTTATCGGAGACTGCGCCCCAGAAGAAGCGCCCCAGCCCATTGAACACAGAGCTAACAGCAATGAGTGTTGCACCGGCTGCATTGAGCATAGTTATCACCTCAGCGTCAGCAAAGTTAGTAGCGTTGGGCATGCGCATCCTTAATATATCTTGCATCAAAGGCGATTGGAAGGAGATGAAAATCATACCAGCCACAACGTTTATCATAAATATGAGCCAAATGATAATAAATGATTTAGAGAATATCAGTTTCAGAGCAGATGGCCCAATAGAAGCAGCAGACTGATAAGCTTCAGTTTGTGGCACTTTTTTTTCTAACGGAGGAAGTTGCAGAAACGATGCGGTAATTGGCAAGACAACAATAAGAGTGAGACCAATGTAAAGAAACGTGGTGCTTAAATCTTGACTGCTGAGCTGTAAAAAAAGCGGAGCCAACAATTTGGACATTACTAGTGCCCCCAATCCAAAGCCCATGACCACCATACCTGTTGCCAAACCTTGCTTTTCGGTAAACCATTTAGAGACGGTTGCAACAGGTGTCACATAAGCTAACCCCAATCCTGCACCACCCAATATGCCAAATGCCAAATACAACAACCACAATATACCCCACGATAGCGCAAAGGCGGAAATTATATAACCCAAAGCATACATAATGCCTCCAGCCATGGCAAGTTTCTTGGGTCCGTATTTATCAATCTTTGTTCCACCCCAAGCGGCCATAATGCCTAGCATAAAGATAGACAAACTAAATGCCCAAGCCACTTGTGTGTTGCTCCATCCTACTAGTTCAGTAATAGGTGTTTGAAAAAAACTCCAAGCATATACTGTCCCCAAAGACAGGTGTGTGAGGGTACCCATAATAGCTACGAGCCACTTTTTTTCTATTTTAGTCATACTATTAGTTTATCTGTAAAACCATTTTCTGCAATGCGAATACATGCAAATGTAAGGGAAAGAGAAATTATTTCACTGTCATTTAATTGGGCCATCTTCACCTCACCTTCATAAAAAACCCCTCAATCTCACCCAGTGTAGTGTCCTTTAGGATTACCTTTTTATTTTTATCCAATAAATATAGCGTGGGGATGGCTTTGATGTCGTACAAGCCTTTGTTGGTAACTATAGTGCCCTCGTCATACGCATTTATCCAATGTTTTTGAGGTAGGTTGGGGAGTGCTTTGCGCCACTCTTCGATATTGCTGTCGGGGTAGATGCTGAGGACTGTGAGCATGCTGCTGGCAGGACTGTTGAGCGAGAAGACGCCCTGAAGGGCTTTGGAATTGACCAACAATTCGGTTGTTTCGGCACAACTAGGACAGTCGGGATTGGTGAAGAAGAGAATCAGATAGTTGCTTTGCAATGCATGCATCATCTGCTTAT
>CAYVLC010000057.1:0-16421 GCA_964452155.1 uncultured Dysgonomonadaceae bacterium | reverse complement strand
CAAACTGCTAAACCAACATATCTCTTAAAATTAGGCAAACCTTTATCAGGACATCTATTCAATCCGCGATGCTCTAACTCATTGATGTTAGATTCTACTGCGCTATGTTTGTTACGTAACTTGCGAAATAAAGGTCTCTTTTCTTCTTCAGCTTCGTGTTTGTTGCATTTACCTTTCTTGGGAAGCACAACAGTATCAACTTCTTGAACGAGGAATAGTTTATTGTCTTTATGCCAAAAACCTTTATCAAAACTCCAACTTTTCACTCTGTGTTTCAAGAAAATTCTACTGCCTAATTCTTTTACAATTTCAGAATCTGCTTGATATTCCATTACTTGGTAATCAATGATTAGGTGAAACTCATCGGTAGTTATAGCTACTTTTTTACCAAGTTCAACACTCGGACGCTTTTTACCCTTGGTAACCCACTCAGTGTACTGTTCAAATATAGAAAACATTTTCTCTTTGTGCTCAATTGTCTCCCCTTTAATAATACGCCTTTCCAGTAAATCGATGTGTTTTTCCAATAGTTGCATAAATCTCTCAAGCTCTGCAAAGATGACAGTATCTGTAATATCATATTGTGGAAAGGCGGCCTTTTCTTTCTCTAATTTCACGTGTAGAGCTTTAGCTTTTGTCAGATAAGCATGAGTTGCACCTTTAACTCTTTCTTGTTTTCCCTTTCCTCCAGATCCGCTTGCTCTGCCTAATGCCCGCATCTTATTTTTCAAATCTTTGCGCCAATCATTAATTTTTCTCCAACCTGGTAAATTATGCCTTTCTTGAAGTTTTGTCACCATATCGATACATTTACGTGCACTGTCCCAAAGCAGATTATAGTCGGTGGGGAAATGTACATTGGTTTCCACAACGAAGCTATCGGTTTTTAAGCATAATGCCGCCTCCTCTTTTTTTTTAAACACAGAGTGACCAAACTCTACAATAATAGTATTTAATTGTTTGACAGACTCATCATCAAGTAAAGCAACATTGTCTACAATGTTTTGATAGCTAAACTTTTGTTTCTCAAAACCGCTTAAACTTTCAACACCCATAAGTTGACGAATCATAGTATGGTGGTTGGCCAAATCAGTTAACTCCTCATAGCTAATATTGCGGCAAAGACGCACTTGTGAGAGTACAAATATTTGCCATAAATCCATACCTGGACGACCTGTATTATTGTTACTTGAAAGTATTTTGTCTTCAAGTACTTCAAATACTCTTTCGTTCCACTCTGGTGTAATAAATATTTCTTTTAATGCTAAACATAAACTGGGTAAACTTCCCGCTCTTTTTGCAGTGGATATTTCAGTGTCTTTAATCAATAACCTGCCAATAGATAATTGTTGCTCGAATCTCTTTCTCATTTTTGAAACTATTTCATATTTGGGTCTGAATGAAGCGAATCTTAAACCATTAAAGGGTTGAAGGTAACAACTTTAACTGAAATAAACAAGCTTTTAACACTAAAGATTCAAGCATCTTTAAGGGAGTAATCATCTAATAGATTGAGGCTTATGAGTTTTCTTGCAGACACTATATAAAATATTAGCACCACGATATACAAATCTAAAAACAAAAAATCCAGAAGTAATACTTAGCTTATTCATATCAGTTTCTAAATAACACGTTATGTGTTATTTAAATTGTCATCTGTTATTTTGAATAACATGTCACGTGTTATTTAAATTTCAGCGCTTTTTGATAGTTTTTGAAGATCAATTTCTATGTTTTAATTCCGTACTTTAACCAATACATAAGAATTTATTATTTTATTAGTGAATCAAGTGCTTTTATGCTCTTTATTTTAACTAAAAGAAGAGCAGAGGTTTTCATAAACTTTTTACTTTTTCATATATTGACGTGTAAATAGAGTAAATGCTGTGCGTGAATTGAGAATATCAAATATTATTGGAATGAAAGAGCATCAGATTATTAAATATTCTTAACAAACTAGAAAGAGAGTGTTGCACCGATAATGTTATCCAAAGTGTGATCTTGAAAGTCGTGTCTGTTATAATAAAATAGAGCGTATATTTTTAGATGTATTGCTACATTCAAAATAAACGCTCGAATTTTAATATATACCTATTACTCCTGATTTTTATTAAAAAACTAAAGAAACAGTACAATAGGTTTTACATTACAAAAATTAAAGAATTTCTATCATGGGGCTTCCGGCTTGCACGAAAGAGCCTTCTTCTACTAATACTTTACTTACTATTCCTGAAGTTGTGGCAAGTATATCGTTTTCCATTTTCATGGCTTCCAATAGAAGAACAACTGTACCCTGCTCCACCTTTTGGCCTTCTTTTACCAATATCTTTAAGATACAACCAGGCATTGGGCTCTCTATAACCTCTAAGGGTACCAAAGCTTCTGTATTGACTACGTGAATCTTCTTTTCAGATTTTTTAGTTTCAAACGACTTGTTTATCAATTCGTATTCCTCCTTGCGTTTTGCTTTCAGATAGGTCAATCCTACTCCAGGGAAAAGCTCAAGCAGCAATTCATCTTTTTCGTTTTGAGCTACCCGTACACCACCAAACTCATCGAGAATAGGATTTTGCTGTTGTTTGTAATTTGATGTATCATAGGGTGTTTCTTCTCTTGTTCCTGTTATTTTTAATCTAAACTCTGGGTCAATTGCAACTGGTGTCTTTCCATATTCTCCTTTTACCAAAGATACAAACTGATTGGAGGGGTTGGCATACTTTTCTCTTCCATTTTTCTGATTTAGAGCAGAAGCTACAGCTTGCACACCCACAATCTGGCTTGTAGGAGTTACAAGAGGAGGCAAACCTGCATCCAACCTCACACTTGGAATTAGCTTCATAGCATCTTCTAGTATGTCTAGAGAATTGTATTCCTTCAATTGGGCCACCATGTTGGAGTACATGCCACCGGGTATCTCGGCATTCTTAACCAATTCGTTTGGTTTTGGAAAATTAAAATAATCCTCGATTGCATGACATGCTTGCAACAAAGCCTCTTCATTAAACACTCTGACAGACTCAATAGCTTTATCAAATTCTTTATCTATGTTGGCAGGAAGTGTATCAGTGAGAGGGTTAAATGGGTTTGGAAATTGTTTAACAGCATCAAAAGCTTCGAGCTCTTTGCGAATCTCAAATAATTCTTTATTAATTGCAGCAACTGCCTCCATATTTACATCAAACTCTATACCTAGTTTCTTACAAAAAATATAAATGAGCTCAACAGCTGGCGCAGCAGGGCCACCAGCAAAATTCCAGATAACTGTATCTACTATGTCGGCACCATGCATAATGGCTGTAAGTACTGCACCAAGACCAAAACCTGGAGTGCAATGAGTATGAAAATCAATAGGAACATTTACTTCGTTCTTGATTAAAGGAACTAAAGACCTAACACGAGATGGAGGGATAAGGCCGCTCATGTCTTTGATAGTAATCATGTCGGCACCCAAAGCCTTCATTTTTTTTGCTATACCCAAAAAATAGTCATCTGTAAATACAGCAGTATATTTAGATTCTGCCGGCTTATCTTTTTTAAGAAACGAAAGTAGACCTCCTTTTTTCTCTGTCTCAAGGGGTTCTTCAAATTTAGGATCTACTGTATAACAGATAGCACAATCGGCCATTCCTCCATATTTTTTTATAGATTTTACACTCGATTTAATATTATCAACATCATTCAAAGCATCAAAAATACGCATAACATCTAAGCCTGACGAAACAGCATTTTTGAAAAAACCATCAATAATATCATCGGTATATGGTGCATATCCGTATAAGTTTCTACCACGTGACAATGCAGTTAGTTTAGAAGCCTTACCTACACCATTGTGTATCTTTTCGAGCCTATCCCAAGGATTTTCGTTTAGATAGCGCATAACCGAATCTGGAACTGCTCCTCCCCAAACCTCCATTAAGTAAAAATTAGCTTCTTTATAAAATGGTAAAACTCGATCTATCTGATTTTGATTCATACGTGTTGCAAATGCCGATTGCTGTCCGTCTCTTAATGTTAGGTCTCTTATTAGCAGTTTTTGATTCATAATTAATTAGTTGTTAGTGGGTAAAATTGCAAGTTGTTTGTCTGTTTTAATACTGATTTTAATGAACGAAAATAATCTTATAACCCCATAGTTATTAATGTGTTTAGAGAACATTGAATATAAAAAATTATTCATTCTAGTGTCATCAAAAAAGCACGAAAGACAGTACAAAGTAAATCAATTTTTTTTGAATAAATAGCAATTAAAGAAATATTTCTTTAATTATTTTACTCAATAAAAAAGCGGAATTGATGCAACTGCAATTCCGCTATATATAACCATTTTATATGATTAAAAGTTCTGCTTAATATCTTCTTCCTTTGGGTCGTCTACCTTTTTTATCGAAGTTTTTTCTACCAGAACCACCATTAGATCTATTATCTGAATCTTGAGCTACTTCTACAACAAGTTTTCGATCTTCGACGAACAACCCTTTGAAGGTTTGCACTACTTTGGGTGCAACATCTTCTGGTACTTCGAAAAAAGAAAAATTCTGAAGTAGATCTATTCTTCCAATACGCACCTTTCCAGTTACATGATCATTGATGAAACCCATCAAATTGGCTGGATTAGCACCATCTGTTTTTCCTATATTTATAAAAATACGAGTATAACCTGTTTCGGCCTGTCGGCTACCACCGCCATCTCTATCATAAGATTTTCTATCTTTTCTTTCTTCTCTTCCTTTTTTAGAAGAACGGTCTGTAGGCTCTATTATCTCTTCGGCAGATTGATAATACTCAAGAAGACGATTAAATTCTAAAGAAACAATTCGCTTGATGATATCTTCTTTTTCTAACCAATCTAGTTTTCTAAATATAGAAGGAAGTAAACGTTCAATTTCGGATTCATTTACTTTTACTTTCTCAATTTTGTCAACCAAGTTGAAAAGCTGCTTTTCGCAAATTACATCTCCAGAGGGAAGTGTACGTTTTTCGAACTGTTTGTTGATTGATTTTTCAAATTGAGATATTTTTCCTTTTTCTTTTATGTGTATAATAGAAATAGAAGTTCCGTTTTTTCCGGCTCTACCTGTTCTTCCACTTCTATGTGTATAGCTTTCTACATCATCTGGCAAACCATAATTGATAACATGTGTAACATCATCAACATCTAGCCCTCTAGCAGCAACATCTGTTGCAACTAAAAATTGTAAATTCTTGCTACGAAACTTACCCATCACCAAATCTCGCTGACTTTGAGATAATTCTCCGTGCAATGAATCCGCATCGTATCCGTCTTGAATAAGCTTATCTGCAATTTCTTGTGTTTCACGTCGAGTACGACAAAATATGATTGCATATATATTTGGATAATAATCGGCTATACGCTTTAGGGCTAAATATTTATCGCGAGCAGTAACCATGTAGTAAACATGCTTCACATTGAGTGCTCCTTCGTTTTTTCTTCCAATTACAATTTCGGTTGGATTTTCCATGTATTTCTTTGTAATCCTTGCAATCTCTTTTGGCATAGTTGCTGAAAACAATAACATACTACGACCATCAGGAACACGAGACAAAATATCATCAATGCTTTCTGTAAATCCCATGTTGAGCATTTCGTCTGCTTCATCTAACACAACTGTATGAACCAAATCTAGCGACATTACTTTTCGGTTCAATAAGTCAATTAATCTTCCTGGAGTTGCAACAATAACTTGTACACCGCGTTTGAGCGAACGTATTTGGCTATCTATACTCGATCCACCATATACTGGTAGTACCTTCACTCCATCTACATATTTTGAATAGTCGTTGAGATCTGCAGAAATTTGAAGGCATAATTCACGTGTAGGGCACAAAATCAATGTTTGTGGAGCCTTTTGTTTTATGTCTATTTTCTGAATAATTGGTAAACCAAATGCTGCTGTTTTACCAGTTCCGGTTTGTGCAAGTGCGATAATATCGCGCGTTTCTGCCAATAGTAAAGGAATTACTTCCTCTTGTACGGGCATGGGTTGTTCAAAACCCAATTCTTGTATTGCTTCTAAAATTTCTGAAGCAACACCGAGTTGTTCGAATGTTTTCATCTTTTTTTGTTATAATAATGTGTGATGGCAATCTGCATTCTCCTCTTTACCCCCACAACAAACGACATTATAAAAAAGATGAGAGAAAAACACTAATACCTCTAAATGATTGATTTTGTTATAAAAATGATTTGTTAAACCGATAACCTGAATTAAAAGGAAAGAATTGAAATCACTATAAATTTAAATCGGCGACAAAGGTAGGTATTAAAATTGATATACAAACAATTATGGGTTATAAAGCATTAATTTTCTCAATATTATAATTTTGCCTTTTGATACACGAGCCTTTTTTTCTAAATAATTATCTATAGACCCATAGGTTTCTCTTATATAATCGAATGCATAATTTAGGTAGGCATTGTTTGCAGAGAAAAGTGCTGTCATAGCCTCTTGCAAAGTTTCTGGTAAGGGTACTGAAATACTAATTGTTTTTTTTGGATCTATATATTTATTGGAGGCTAAATAATCTTCTTCAATGGTGTATTCGGGAACTCCCAGAACATGTAGTATAAGAGCTGCAGCTATACCCGCTCTGTCTTTTCCTAAGTGAGACGAAAGAACTACAGGATAGTTATTCTTATCCAATAGCACATCAAACATTTCTGCATATTTATCTGCATCATTTTCTAAAATATCTATATACGATTGTTGTATATAAGCAATTGTTTCGCTGCGCGTAAAATTTTCTTTTATCAAAACATCTTTCGTAGTAGCAAAATCGCCATATTCGATAGGAATATTTATCTTAGATATATTTGTGAAATAAGGATGATCTCTTCTATCTTTTTCGGATCTGAAATCTATGATTGTTTTGATACCCAATTTTTTTAGCTTCTCTTGATCAAACAAATTTGTATTACTTAAATGTCCAGATCTGAAAATAAGCCCCCATTTAAGTTGTTTTTCTTCACTTGTGGTATAGCCGCCCAAATCTCGAAAGTTTAAGATATTGTCCATATCAATAAATCTATTTGAAATTATTCCTGATGTTACACCGCTAGTCTTGAGCACAAAAAACTCGCGCAATCCTGAGCCTGATGGATTTAATAAAGCAAACTGATCTTCTACAAGTTTGGTTCTTACAGGTGTAAAGTTTCTGATAGATGTATCGGTCATTGCAGAGTATATATCTATTTTTCCTTCCACATCTGGACTCACTTCCCATTTTAAAAGAAAGTTTCCATCTTTGTTTTTTTCAACTACTGATGCAATCTTTATTGTGGACATGCAACCCACCGATAAAGATGCGAAAACTAAAAAAAGTATTTTGTATATATATTTCATTTTGTTTTTTCTGGATAAGGTATAGCAAATATAGTAAAACTTATTGTTCAACACAATCTGTTTGAATATCAATTAACAATATACGTAACTTTAGAATTTAATTTTTCTCTAGTTTTAAGATAATCTATTCATTTTCAAACATTAATAACAACAAAAAAAATTATCATACAGCTACCTACATTTTGTGTTGAAAACTTGTTGATCGAATGTAAATAGAAAGTTGATACTTTTATTTGTGAATCATAAAAATAAAATTATACCGGAGCTGGTTTGTAAATTCAGTCAAAACTTGTTTTTAGTTTTCGATATAAAATCGTCAGTTTTTCAACAGTTATATTACTGCTTTAAGAAAATAAATTATTAACTTTGAATTTTATCAACATATAATGATAACATTTGTAAGGAGATGATTTATAAGAAGTACTAGAATAATAAACTGTTGAAAACACATTTATAAGCTATGTAATTTTATTGATAACCTGATTTCAAAAAAAATACACAATAATATATCAACAGTATCAACAGGCATATACTATCATCATTCCTTTTTTTGTAAACTTATAAAACAATATATATAATAATATGTCGGTTAATAATTTCTTGAAAACAAAAAACTATTTAATTGAGAAAATAAATTTGCTCCGAAACGAGAAAGATGCTCTCATACTTGCACACTTCTATCAGGATGCCTCTATACAGGAAATAGCAGACCATGTAGGCGATAGTTTGGCGCTTGCTCAGTGGGCCGCTAAAGCGCAAAATGAAGTGATAGTTTTGTGTGGTGTTCATTTTATGGGAGAAACAGCAAAAATTCTGTCGCCGCATAAGAAAGTACTTATCCCAGATAGAGAAGCTGGTTGTTCGCTAGCAGACAGTTGTCCGGCCGACAAATTTGAAGAGTTTATTGCAAAACACCCTGGACATACTGTAATATCTTATGTAAACACTACAGCTGCTGTGAAGGCACTAACAGATGTAGTAGTAACATCTAGTAATGCTAAACAAATAGTGGATTCGCTTCCTGCAAATGAAAAGATAATATTTGGACCAGATAGAAATCTTGGAAACTATATAAATACTGTGACCGGCAGAAACATGCTACTGTGGGATGGTGCATGCCATGTACACGAACAGTTTTCTTTGGAGAAGATTATAGAACTGAAAAAAGCACATCCCGATGCACTATTATTGACTCATCCTGAGTGTAAAAAGTATATTTTAGAGCTATCAGATCATGTTGGTTCTACATCATCTATTTTAAAATTT
Organism: uncultured Dysgonomonadaceae bacterium; assembly: GCA_964452155.1. Taxonomy (GTDB): domain Bacteria; phylum Bacteroidota; class Bacteroidia; order Bacteroidales; family Dysgonomonadaceae; genus UBA2632. The sequence continues at coordinate 7,794 of CAYVLC010000057.1, read as the reverse complement.
GCTGCCAACTCAGACAATAATAAATTTATAATTGCAACAGAATCTGGTATTATGCACGAATTGAGGAAACAGAATCCTCAGAAAATTTTTATAGCTGCACCGCCAGAAGATGCTTCGTGTGCATGTAATGAATGTTCGTATATGAAAATGAATACGCTCGAAAAACTCTACTTATGTCTAAAGAACGAAGAGCCAGAAATAACTGTAGAAGAAAACGTGAGAATAAAGGCAGTAAAGTCTATTGAGCGCATGTTAGAAATATCTGCACAGTATGGTTTGTAGGGATTCATTAGTAAATGACAAATAGAAGACTCTTTTTTTTTGAAGTATTTACCTTATAAATGGAGCAACTGATTTTCTGTTCTTATAATTGTAACGTGTAAGTGGAGTTAGTTGGTAACTGATTAGTATGAATACTTAAGAAAAATGGGTCACTTGGTATTGTTCGTAAAACTATGTCTTTAGAGAAAAAGATCCTTATAAGAAAACTATATCAACTAAGTTTATATCCGAAAATCTTATAAATAGAAGTATTTGTCGGCATTTAGTTTACTTTTGATAAGCAAAAACGACCTTTATCAGGCAGAAATTTAATCTACCGGTATAGATATGGCTATTATGAGATAAAAATCTAATTTACGGCTTTAGATTCAACGGTGTCGTAATAAAATAAAATTGACTACAGTATATTAGGTTTAAGTTAGAGAAAAGTTAAATTTGCTGTTGTAGATTTACCTATCATTAGATGAAAATCAAATTTACCGGTGCAGTTTTAAATGTACCATTACAAGAAAGTATAATTTACCATGGTAGATTAGGTTTTGATGAAAAGAATTTCCAATTGACAGTTGCAGATTAGATTTTCACGGCATAAACCTCAAATCTTATATGAAGGGAGAGATTTTTATTTTTTAAAAGTAAAATCCAACAAAAACAGACGTTTTTCATAGTGATGCGAAGTATGTATAACGTGCAAGTGTATATAGCAAAAAAAAGAGTGGAAATTTTCCACTCTTTTTTTGCTTTTTTAAATTGAACTAACTATATATTATAGTTGTGGTCCTGCTGGAATCAATGCTTTAGCATCGTCGTTATCGCAATATTGTTCAAAGTTTTTCAGATACATTTTAGCTAAATCAGTTGCTTTGGCTTCCCATTCTTTAGCATCTGCATATGAATCGCGTGGATCTAACAGACCTTCATCAACATTGTTTAGTTTTGTAGGTACAGTTAAATTCATAATTGGAATATGCTTTGTTTCGGCTTTGTCAATTGAACCATCAATGATAGCATCAATCATAGCTCTCGTATTTTTAAGAGAAATACGTTTTCCTGTTCCATTCCATCCTGTATTTACTAAGTATGCTTTAGCGTTGTGCTCATTCATTTTCTCTACCAAACGTTTTGCATATACAGTTGGGTGCAATGTCAAGAAAGCTTCGCCAAATGCAGGAGAGAAAGAAGGAACTGGTTCAGTAATACCACGTTCGGTACCTGCCAATTTTGATGTAAATCCGCTTAGGAAGTGATATTGTGCTTGGTTGTCATCTAAAATTGATACTGGAGGTAAAACACCAAATGCATCAGCAGAAAGATAAATAATCTTTTTAGCATGTCCAGCTCTCGAAGGAAGAACTATTTTGCTGATATGATAAATTGGGTATGAAACACGTGTATTTTCTGTTACTGAAACGTCGTTATAGTCTATCGTTCCATCATCTTTTACAGTTACGTTTTCTAACAAAGCATCACGACGGATAGCTCTCCAGATATCAGGTTCGTTTTCTTTACTTAGTTCGATGGTCTTGGCATAGCAACCACCCTCAAAATTAAATACTCCGTGTTCGTCCCAACCATGCTCGTCATCACCAATTAAATAACGTTTTGGATCGGCAGATAGAGTAGTTTTGCCTGTTCCAGAGAGACCAAAGAATACTGCAACATCACCATCAACACCCACGTTTGCAGAGCAATGCATTGCTGCTACACCTCTTAGTGGAAGATAATAGTTCATGAGAGCAAAGATACCTTTTTTCATCTCGCCACCATACCATGTTCCACCAATAACTTGCATTTTGCGTTTAAGGTCGAATAAAGTAAAGTTTTCTGAATGAAGACCTTGCTCTTTCCATTTGTCATTAACAATCTTAGAAGCATTCAAAGTTACAAAGTCAGGCTCGCCATAATGAGCTAGCTCATAATGTGATGGTCTGATAAACATATTTGTAACAAAATGTGCTTGCCATGCTACTTCCATAATGAAGCGCACTTTCATACGTGTATCTTCGTTAGTACCGCAAAAAGTATCTACTACATATATTTTTTTTGCTTTTGATAATCTATCAGTGGCCAAATTTTTGCAATGATCAAAAACTTCTGGAGTTGTTGGTCTATTAATAGTACCATCCCACCATAAAGTATCTCTTGTAACATCGTCTTCAACAATAAATTTATCTTTTGGTGAGCGTCCTGTAAACTTTCCTGTATAAACAGCTACAGCACCGGTGTCAGTTAATTTTGCTTTTTCAAATCCTTCATTTTCGGGATTCATCTCTTCTTGAAATAGAACTTCGTAAGAAGGGTTGTGAAGAACTTCGAAATCGCCTGTAATTCCGTACTTGCTTAAATCTAATTTTGTCATTTGTATTAAAGTTTTATGTAAATAATTCGTCCTGATGTACCATATATTCAGATACCTATATTGCACGACGACAAAGATAAATATTATTTTATTACAGCACTATTAATTAGAGAAATATTTCTTTAATTAATTGTAATTTATTTCACTATCACATAAAACAAAATTCTTCGCCAAAAAGTTTATCTAAATCTATATTTCTGTTACCTTTGCCGTTAGCTATTTCTGTTATCGTTATTGTAAAACATTGCCTTATGAAGATTGTAAACTTTTCAGATCAAAATTCTTTACTCAACACCTTTGTCAGAGAAATTAGAGATATAAACGTTCAAAATGATCGATTAAGATTTAGAAAAAACATTGAACGTATAGGTGAAATAATGGCTTACGAAATAAGCAAAGATTTAAATTACTGCACCCAAACAATAAAAACTCCTCTAGGAGAGACAAGTATAAATTTAGCAGATAACGACCTCGTAATTGCAACCATTCTTAGAGCAGGTCTTATATATCATCAAGGTTTTCTTAATTTTTTTGATGGTGCCGACAATGCATTTGTTTCGGCATATAGAAAGTATAAAGAGAATCAACTCTCGTTTAATATACACATAGAGTATATTGCCTCGCCGCTCATTACCAATAAAACATTAATAATAACCGACCCAATGCTTGCAACAGGTGGCAGCATGGAACTTTCTTATCATGCACTGCTTACCAAAGGAATACCCAAACACATTCATATAGCTACAATTATTGCCAGCCAGCAAGCGATAGATTACTGCAAAGAAAAATTTCCTAGCAAAAATACTACTATATGGGCTGCAGCTATCGACCCAGATTTAGATGATCATGCTTATATTATACCCGGATTGGGCGATGCAGGGGACTTAGCTTATGGGTCTAAAGACTAATCAAAGGAGTACATTATTGTTATTTACTCAGCTTACTTTTTATTGTAATATTTGTTCAATTCGTATTTATCAGATTTGTTTTTTCTAAACATTACTTTTTTTACATACGATTTTATAAATCCCCATCCGTATCCATATAGCTGTATTGCAGTGGTAACGATTGATAAGAATCCGATACTTAGTTTTTTATATTCTAACGAAGAGGCTATAAAGATAAGTACGAAATAAATGATTAGTGGAGTTAATGCCCATATGCTATATAGCGACAAAAGAACTATTAATAGAGATGCTATTGTAAAAAGTGCCGGTAGGGTGTGCACGAGTTTCATTGACGAAGGATGTAGCAGGTACAAAGAAATGCGAGCCATACCAAATACATGAACTTGCCGATAAAAAGAGCGTAAATCTACTCTTCTTTTGTGATAAACAAATGCATCAGAGATGAGTTGACAAGTATATCCTTTATTTCTTATGCGTAAGCTTAGGTCTATGTCTTCGCCAAACATATCTTTAAATCCGCCAACATTTTTATATACTTCTTTAGAAAAACCCATATTGAAAGTACGTGGAACAAATTTTTCCATCTTAGCCCCTTTTGAACCCCTTATGCCCCCAGTTGTGAGAAAAGATGTCATAGAAAAACTAATAGCTTTTTGTAAGTTACTGAAAGATTTATCAGCTTTGTCGGGGCCACCATAGCTATCGGTATAGCTATCTGTAAGTGTGTCTTTTATTTTTTGAAAATAAAACGGAGGAATAACACAATCTGAATCGAAAAAAACAAAATATTCACCTTTTGCTTTTTCCATTCCATAATTTCTGGTTTTGCTTCTACCACTATTTTCTTTGAAATAGTAGCGTATATTTAAACTATGGTTATATTTTTGGGCTATTAAGTCACATTTAACCGACGAACCATCTTCAATAAGCAACACTTCGAAATCTAAGTAGGTCTGAGCGCTCAAACTTTCTAATAGTTCATCTACTTCGTCAGGACGATTATATACGGGAATAATGATGGAGAAATAAGGCATAGAGAGTATCAATTAGTTTTTTTGAGAAGTCTATCAAAATAGTCAATTGTTTTTATCAATCCTTCTTCCAATTCTATTTTTGGACTCCACCCTAGCTTTTCTTTTGCAAGTGATATATCTGGTCTGCGTTGTTGCGGATCATCCATTGGCAGAGGCTTGAAAATTAGTTTCGATTTAGAATTGGTCAATTTCATAACTGTTTCAGCTAATTCAACGATAGTAAACTCATTAGGGTTACCAATGTTTACAGGACCAATGAAGCTATTTGGTGTTGCCATCATTTTTGTCATTCCCTCTATTAAATCATCTACATACTGAAAACTACGCGATTGGTTTCCATCTCCATAGATAGTTATATCCTCATTTCTTAGGCATTGTACAATAAAGTTAGAAACAACCCTGCCATCATTTGGATGCATATTGGGGCCATAAGTATTAAAAATGCGAATGATTTTAATTCTAAGGTTGCTCTGACGATGATAATCCATAAAAAGAGTTTCGGCACATCGTTTTCCTTCGTCGTAACAAGAGCGTTCACCAATAGGATTTACATTGCCCCAGTATGATTCTACTTGTGGATGAATTTTTGGATCGCCATAAACCTCACTCGTAGAGGCTTGCAGTATTTTAGCGCCAGTAGCTTTTGCAGTTTCCAACATATTTATTGCACCCATGACCGAAATCTTGACAGTCTGAATTGGGTTGTGCTGGTAGTGTATTGGAGAGGCAGGACATGCTAAATTGTATATTTCATCAACTTCGGCAATGTACGGATTTACAATGTCGTGGCGTATAAGCTCAAACATTGGATTATCGAGCATTGGCAAAACATTCATTTTACTTCCAGTAAAATAATTATCTAAACAAAGCACTTCGTTGTTTTGCTCTAATAGCTTTTTGCACAGATGCGATCCTATGAACCCGGCACCTCCAGTAACTAATATTTTTTTCTTCATGCTGAACTACATTATCGTACAAAATTACCTATTAATCTTTTAAACAACAACGATGTGCAAAATTAAATTGCAATTACTACGTAAAGGATTGTAAAAATAATTGAATATTACAGAAAAAGCTATATCTTTGCTTTCATTATTTATAAAGCAACCAAATTGTTGATTTAATTGTCAGTTTTAGCTCCCAATAATCGCATTAAGTATTAAATTAAAATGATGAAATCAATTCTTACTTTATTCTTATTTTCCTTGGTTTTATATTCATGTAACAAAGGCGATAATAAATTAGTTATTGAAGGAGAGTTATCTAATCTTCAAACTCCCTATGTCATAGCTTCATCTCGCGTGTCAGATACTATACGCGTAGATACTATTTTTGTAAATAAGAATGGAAATTTTTCTTATTCACTAGATAATGATTCAGCTACAATTTTCACACTTTACTTCAATGATTTTAGTTCCTCTACAATTGTTTTTTCTGAAAAGGGAATAAAAAAAATAAAAATAAGAGGCGATGCTTTTCTGTCTGATCTACTAGAAATAAAAGGTGGCGAAATAAATGAGAATCTATCTACCTTTAAAAAAGATAACGAGGCTCTTCTTAAACAACGTAGTCTTTTAATGAAAAAGAGGGATTACGATGTTGATAGTCTAGTAAATTCAGTCAATGTTATTTCAGAAAAAGAACAAGCAGCTATTTTAAATTCTTTAAATCATGAACTTACACAAAAAGTAGAAGAATTTATTTTGTCGCATCCTGATAAGATATCTAGTGTTATTTTAATCAATGATTTTTTCAAGAACAACGAAAATCCTGAAACATTAAATAGAGTACTTGATTATCTTGAAGGAGATGCCTTAAACTCTCCATTAACCTATAAATTAAAGAGTCACAATCAGAAACTGTTTCTTTCTGCAGAAGGTGCTCAAATGCCTTACTTCAAATTGAAAGATGGTAAAAAGAAACATTTAGAGCCAACCGATTTTAAAAATAAATACCTGCTGCTATCTTTTTTATCCTCAAACGGAGTTGAGTCGAGAGAAAATATTAAAATTCTAAAAGACGAATATAACGCCTTGGATAGTGTTGATATTCAATTTCTTTCGGTTTATATCGATTCAGATACTATACCTATCAAAAACATAGAAACAGATTCTATTCCCTGGAAAATAGTTGTAGAAGATAAGAGTTGGGGGTCTGATATCATAGATGCATACAATGTACATTACCTACCATTCAATATTTTAATTGACCCCGAAGGTAAAATAATTACAAGAGATATTCCGGTAAGTGATGTGAAAAATTTAATTAAAAAAAGAACAGACATATCTAAGTCATAAAAACAAATTTACATGCTTGTTAAAATTTTTGCTGCCGCAGTACAGGGCATTAGTGCTACACTCATTACAATAGAAGTAAATTGTTCTAAGGGTATAAAATTCTTGGTGGTCGGACTGCCAGATGCAGCTGTCAAAGAAAGCCAAGAGCGTATGATTTCTGCATTACAATTCAATGGTTACAAATTTCCGCGCAAGCAAATTATTATAAATATGTCTCCGGCAGATATACGCAAGGAGGGATCTGCTTATGATTTGCCTCTTGCTATAGGTGTATTGGCAGCTTCAGAAGGGTTAAAGACCGATAAACTTGCCCACTATATTATGATGGGAGAACTATCACTTGATGGAACTATTCTTCCAGTAAAAGGGGTGCTACCCATTGCAATATTAGCAAAAGAGAGTGGTTTCAAAGGATTTATTCTGCCCGAGGAGAATGCAAAAGAAGCAGCTGTAGTAGAAGGTCTTGAAGTGTTTGGAGTAAACAGTATAAAACAAGTCGTAGAATTTTTTAATGATGAAGTCGCTCTCACTCCTACTTTTGTAGATATCAATAAAGAATTTTTGAATCATCAGTCCGATTTCGATTTCGATTTTTCTGATGTGAAAGGACAAGAGAATGTGAAACGAGCACTTGAAGTAGCCGCTGCTGGCGGACACAATATAATCTTAGTAGGACCTCCAGGCGCAGGAAAGTCTATGATGGCCAAAAGAATGCCATCAATTTTGCCCCCTTTCACATTAGATGAAGCTTTAGAAACCACTAAAATACACAGTGTTGCTGGACAAATTGGTGTAAATACTGCTTTAATGCCTCGCCGTCCTTTCCGTTCGCCACATCACACTATTAGCGATGTAGCCATGGTTGGGGGTGGAACTTACCCACAGCCAGGAGAAATTAGTTTGGCACACAATGG
>CAYVLC010000056.1:0-16933 GCA_964452155.1 uncultured Dysgonomonadaceae bacterium | reverse complement strand
CCTCATGATTATGAATCATGCGCTCTAACCAACTGAGCTATCTCGCCAAAAAAAAGAGTGAATAGAGTTGCACGGTTTTGCCTGCGTCCCAAATTCGCGGTGCAAAAATAGCACAAGTTTTTTAATATACCAACTCAAATTTAGAAAATCTGCAAAGGAATATTCACTGCAATGGTTTCTGTTGTCAAAAAGTGATAGAAAAACTCAACAATTATGCTTCTGAGGTGTTTAAGCTTATTGTAGAAAAAGAAAAAACAAACTATACATAATTTACAATGGAACATACAATTGAATTTAAGATTGACGACAACAATCGTGGTAGCTTTTTTATCAATAAAGATGGCAATCAAATTGCAGAACTTGATTTTGATGTGCAGGACAATATACTAAATGCGTATCACACAGGTGTTCGAAAAGAACTAGAAGGACAGGGAATTGCTGCTAAGCTGTTTGACAAACTGGTAGAATATGCACGAGAAAAGAACTATAAGATTATACCATCGTGCTCTTATATCTCGGTTAAGTTTCGTCGTCGTCCCGAGGAGTTTGCTGATGTATGGCAACGAGTGGAAGATGAACCCACAGGAGCAGCTTGTGGCCTACCAGGAAAATAAAATTTTACCAAAGCATACGTATGCGCATCAAGGGGCACAAAGTGCTTGTAAGATGTGCTTTATATTATAGGGGGCAACCATTACAGTTACCTCCTATATATATATTGTGAACATTGAAAATATGGACACACACAAACCATTATTTTCAGCATTTGCAACCACTACAACTACATTTTCATAGACCCACCCACCAGATTCATCTACAAATAATGCTTGTTTATCTATTTCATTTTGCATTGGCATGAATGAAATGTATTTTTGTATGCAATTATAACTAAAACTATGCTTGAGCAGAAGCTCAACAAACTACAACTATGTCAACAATAAAAAAACTATTTTTAATTATAACGACCATCTTTTCATTTGCCATCGTTGCAAATGCGCAAGGACAGTCGGAAAGAGGCTCCATATCTGGTAAACTAATTGATGAAATAACGGAAGAACCCATACCTGAAGCCAACGTTCGCATCTTATTGCAAAAAGATAGCACATTTGTTACTGGGAAGGCTTCGGGTACAGATGGCTCGTTTTCCATCCCCCTCAACAATGGAAATTATATAGTTCAGATATCCTATATTGGATATGCCGATGTGTTTAAAGATACAACTATAAGTGGCAGAATGCAGCATATAAAACTGGGCACTATATCGTTGAAGGACGACGGAATCTTATTGTCAGATGCTTTGGTTACAGCAAAAGCTCCAGAAATAGTTGTGAGAGGAGACACAGTAGAATACAACGCAGACTCATATAAAGTAACCGAGAGTGCTGTCATAGAAGATTTATTGAAAAAGATGCCAGGTGTTGAAATAGATGCCGATGGAAAGATTACTATAAATGGCCGCGAGATAAAAAAAATACTGGTGGACGGAAAAGAGTTTTTTAGTGACGACCCAAAAGTAGCTTCAAAAAACCTCCCCGCTAAGATGGTGGACAAACTGCAAGTTCTGGAAAGAAGAACAGACATGTCTCTGATGACCGGATTTGATGATGGCGATGAAGAAACGGTAATTAATCTGATGGTGAAACCGGGCATGAAAGAGGGTGTATTTGGCAATGCATTTGCAGGATATGGTAGCCAAGACAGATATGAAGGGAATGCAATGGTAAATTATATGCGCAATAACGATCAGTTGACTTTTCTTGGTGGTCTCAACAATACCAACAATGCAGGATTCTCTGACTTGGCATCTGCCATGTTTGGCTCATCGGGCGGTGGGGGTAGAGGACGTGGAGGATGGGGAGGTAATAGTGGTATTACCAAATCTGCCAACGCAGGAATGAACTTTAGCAAAGAGTTTACAGAAAAGCTAACTATTGGAGGAAACGTAAGGTATGGCGACACAGATACCGATCGCAACTCAAGTGTGTACACACAAAACCTATTGAGCACTGGCAATACTTTTGAACGTGAAACAAACCAATCGAACAACTACAGTCAAAACATAAACATGGACCTAAGAATGGAGTGGAACCCCGACTCGCTAACAAAGTTTATCTTTAGACCTAATGCTTCGTTCTATAACAACAATCGTACAGAGAGTGGCCAATTTTCTACCATAAATGCAGAAGGAGATTCCATCAATCATGGCGATTCTGAATATTACTCTAAAGGAGATGGCAAAAATATTGGTGGCACACTAGAGGGTAGCCGCACCCTTGGCAAGAAAGGAAGAGTACTTAGTTTTAGTATTGGTGGCGGAATGAGCGACTCTGAAAATAATGGAAATAGCCTATCGAACACTTTTTACAATGGTACTAAACCAGACGATATAATAGACCAATTGGTAAAAAACACAAATAGCAGTCGCAATATGCGCATTTATGCATCGTACGTGGAGCCATTGGGTAAAGACAATTTTCTTCAGTTGGCATACAACTACAGATTCAATAAATCTGAATCGGACAAAGATACGCGAACACAAGATGAATATGGAAACTACAACATATTGGACACAGCCTACAGCAAGAGATTGGAAAACGACTTTTACAATCAAAATGTGGAGTTAAACTTTAGAGCATCCAGAGAGAAATACAACTACATGATTGGCATAAGCATGCAGCCATCTAAATCGGCTAGCGAAACATTTATTGGCGACTCGTTGATAAACAGTGTCTCGCAAAATGTTATCAACTTTGCGCCAATGGCACAGTTCAACTATATGTGGAGCCGTCAAAACAACTTGCGTCTCAATTATTATGGCAGAACCAACCAACCATCGGTAACTCAATTATCATCGGTAAAAGATTTTTCGAACCCGCTGAATATTTCTTATGGAAATCCAGACTTGAAGCCTGCATTCAGCCATAACCTGCGAGTAAGATATCGCAACTTCAACGCCGAAAAAAACAGTGCGTATATGTTTATGTCAAATGTAGGGTTCACTGTCAATGATATTGTTTCATCAACAATAACAGACCGCAAAACGGGGAGAAGGGAATCTACTTACGAGAACACCAATGGAAATTGGAATGCGAATGCGCGCTTTATGACCAATCAGCCATTGCGAAACATTAAGTTTTCTGTGTTTTCAATGACATTTGCCAGCTACAACAATTCGAATGGATTCTCGAACGGAGAAAAGAATACAAGCAAAAGATTGAACCTTGGCGAGAGAATGGGTGTCAACTATCGTTCGGATCAGTTTGATATGTCGGTAAACGGAAACTTGTCATACAACAAAGTTGACAACACCCTACCTGGACAACAAAACCAAGAATATTTTAACTATGGAGGTGGTGCACAAACTACTATTTATTTGCCCCTTGACTTCTTAATAGAAAGCGATATCAACTACTCTACCAACTCTGGATATGCTGATGGTTTTGATCAGAAAGAACTATTGTGGAATGCTGCAATATCTAAACAACTCTTCAAACAAAAGAACGGAACATTGAGATTCAAAATTTATGATATTTTGAAACAAAAAAGCGACGTCAACCGCTCTGTTACCTCTAACTACATTAGAGATACTACAACCAACACACTAACCAGCTATTTTATGTTTCATTTTGTGTATCGATTCAACATTTTTAAAGGTGGTTCAGCTCCTGATGCTTCAGAGATGCGTGGAATGGGAAGAGGAATGGGAAGAGGTCGTGGAAGACACTAATCTTATTTACACTATTAGTTAAATAAAGATTACTTGAATAAAACAATCATAATAAAAGCTATATTTGTGCGTGAATGCAAAACAAATGAAACTAAATAAAAAAACTAACTACTACCTAGACAATGTATTCATACATATTATTGTGTGGTTCATAGTTTTTGGTTTGCCTCTATTCTTGACAGATAGAGGACAAAGTATCAACTGGTCTCATTTTTGGCGACAAGCCTCTGTGATGATTGCCTTTATGATTGTTTTCTACGTCAACTATCTTTTTCTGATAGATCGGTTTCTCTATAAACAAAAAACAAAAGAATTCATCATCATCAACATACTACTTATTGTAGTGATGGCTAGCCTGATGTATCTGGCCCACGATTATGTTATGACACTCAATCTTGATGGACGCCCTAGAGGCCGAAGGCGCAGATATACCTCCATACCTTATGTGTTTATAGCACGCAATGTGTTTTCGCTAGCTTTGATTGTAGGACTTAGCGTTGCCATAAAAATGAGTGCCCGTTGGGCAAAGGTTGAATCGCAAAGAAAAGAACTAGAGAAAGAGAGAACAGAAGCCGAACTAAAGAACTTGAAGTCACAAATAAATCCTCATTTTTTGCTCAATACACTCAACAATATTTATGCCCTCATAGAGTTCAATCCACCTAAAGCACAAACTGCTGTAGAAGAGCTGAGCAAACTCCTGCGCCATCTGTTGTATGACAATAACGAGAAGTATGTGCCACTGAAGAGCGAGGTAGAGTTTATGAAAAATTATATAGAGCTGATGAGAATACGATTATCTAAAAATGTAACACTATCTACCAACATAGACATTGCCCCTGCATCGTCAACACTTATTGCCCCACTCATCTATATATCGCTTATCGAAAATGCATTTAAACATGGCATCAGCGGCAACAAAGATTCGTTTATTGACATACAACTCAAAGAAAAACCAAATGGAGTGATTGAGTTTCTTTGCAAAAATAGTGCTTTTCCTAAAACCGATTCAGATAAGAGCGGCAGTGGCATAGGGCTCAATCAGGTAAAGCGCAGATTGGAACTACTCTATCCAGATAGTTATACTTGGAATCAAAATTTACAAGAAACCGATGGTAGGAGTGTATTTACATCGCACCTTACTATCTACACAAAATAGAGCAAATGGAACTAACCTGCTGGATAATTGATGACGAGCCTCTGGCAATTGAATTGTTAGAATCGTATGTAGCCAAAACATCTTTCCTGAAACTAACTGGTAGCTACTCAAGTGCTATTGAGGCAATGCAAGCCTCTACAAACCAATCGGTAGATATGATATTTCTAGATATACAGATGCCCGAAATAAGTGGCATGGAATTTGCCCGATTCATAAAAGACGACACACGCATTATTTTCACTACTGCATTTAGCGAATATGCACTGGAGGGATACCGAGTAGATGCACTAGACTATTTGTTGAAACCTATAACTTACTCCAAATTCTTGGAAGCATCTAAGAAAGCACTCAAATGGTTCGAGATGAAAAAATCTGCCTCAGATATAACTACCACTGAAAAACACAGACAAGAAGAACAAATGTTTGTGAAAGCCGACCATAAGTTAATCCGCATACTATTTAAAGATATTCTCTATATAGAAGGCTGGAAAGATTATGTGAAGATACACTTAAAAGACAAGCCCCACCCTATTCTTTCGCTCATGAGCATGAAAGGCCTTGAAGAAACTCTCCCCTCTACAAAGTTCATCCGCATACATCGCTCATTTATTATTCAGAAAAACAAAATAGATTCTATCAGTAAAAACAGAGTCATGATTGGCAAAAAAGAACTCCCAATTGGTGAATCTTACAAAGAGGAGTTCAATAAAATTATTGATGCTGGAATGGATTGATAGCTACCCTAAAAAAAGCTTTCGAACATGGTTCGAGTTACAAAAAAACGTTCTCTTTATTTATGAACTCAATGCTTTTATTGTTTCTAAATGCTAACATTCACAATTGCTTACTATCGCCAACAAAGAGTTTTGCCTATTTTTTGTATCTTTGCAGATTCAATTAAAAACAACAATACAATATAATGATAACAGTAAGTAATCTGGACGTTCAGTTTGGCAAAAGAGTTCTTTTTCAAGACGTAAATTTAAGTTTCACTCCTGGCAATTGCTATGGCATAATTGGTGCCAATGGTGCTGGCAAATCTACTTTTCTACGTGTAATAAGCAAACAAATAGACCCAACAAGAGGTCATGTTTCATTGGGGTCTGGCGAGCGACTATCGGTATTAAGCCAAGATCACTTCGCCTTTGATGAATATACAGTGCTCGACACTGTACTGATGGGACACACAACCTTGTGGGAGGTGATGAGCGAGAAGAATGCAATTTATGAAAAACCCGACTTTAATGATGAAGATGGCATTCGTGTATCTGAACTTGAAGGAAGGTTTGCCGAAATGGAAGGATGGAATGCAGAAAGCGATGCCGCAAGCCTACTGAGCGGTTTGGGAGTAAGCGAAGATTGGCACTACACGCTAATGAAAGACATGAGTGGAAAACAAAAAGTGCGCGTATTGCTTGCTAGAGCGCTCTTCGGGCAACCCGATAATCTATTGTTGGATGAGCCAACCAACGACCTCGATCTCGAAACCATCGACTGGTTGAAATATTATCTTTCAAATTCCGAGCATACCATCCTGGTTGTTAGCCACGACCGTCACTTCTTAGATTCTGTTTGCACCCATATTGTAGATATAGATTTTGGCAAGTTGCAGATGTTTTCGGGCAACTATAGCTTTTGGTACGAATCGAGCCAATTAGCCTTACGTCAACAACAAAATCAAAACAAACGAGCAGAAGAAAAGAAGAAAGAGTTGGAAGAATTCATTCGCCGATTTAGTGCCAATGTATCCAAATCGAAGCAGACAACTAGTCGCAAAAAGATGATTGAAAGATTGAATATCGAAGAAATTAAACCTTCATCTCGTCGCTATCCGGGTATTATTATCACTCCAAACAGAGAGCCAGGCAATCAGATTTTAGAGATAAAAGGACTTACACAAAGTGTAGATGGACAAGTTCTCTTTAAAGACCTAAACATCAACGTAGAGAAAGACGATAAAATTGTATTCCTAAGCAGAGATCCGCGTGCAATGACAGCTCTGTTTCACATTATCAGTGGCGAGGGAAAACCCGATGAGGGCACTTATCAATGGGGACAAACCATCACTACAGCCTACCTGCCGCTAGACAACGCACACTATTTCGATTCGGAATATAATCTCATTGACTGGCTAAGTCAGTTTTCAGAAGATACTAACGAAATATATCTAAAAGGATTTCTTGGCCGAATGCTTTTTACCAACGACGACCTATCGAAAAAAGTAAGTGTATTGTCTGGAGGTGAAAAGATGCGTTGCATGATATCTCGCATGATGTTGAAAGACCCAAACACATTAATTCTAGACACGCCCACCAACCACTTAGACCTCGAGTCTATTCAGGCATTCAATAACACATTGAAGTCTTTCAAGGGCAATGTTCTATTCTCTAGTCACGACCACGAATTTATCCAAACTGTGGCAAACCGCATTATTGAACTAACACCGAATGGAATTATAGATAAGTTGATGGATTACGATGATTACATTACCGATCCTACCATTGCCGAATTAAAACAGAAACTGTATAAATAGCACTCCCTCCTTCTAAATATATCACATATTGGGATATTGCGCCCCACAAAAAAGCAGCAAGTTGATACAACTTACTGCTTTTTATTTTTTTCAATATATATAGAAAAACCAAAGGGTTTTTACAATTGTACAGAATTTACTTATTCAGCCTTTTTCTCTTCTTTTGCAGGTTCTTCTACAGGAGTTTCTTTAGCTGGAGCCTCTTCTACTGCAGGAGTTTCTTCCACCACGGGTGCTTCTTCTACTACAGGTGCTTCTTTTGCAGCCTTTGCAGCAGCTTTCGCAGCTTTTTCGGCTTCAAGTTTAGCTACAACTTCTGCTTTCTTCTTAGCTAGTTCGTCTGCACGAGCTTGATTTGATTTTTTCTCAGCATCTAAACGAGCTTTGTCTTCTGCGCGTTGTTTCTCATCGTCTGCGCTTTTAACTGATTCAACTGTTTTTTGTTTGTTAGCTGCCCACTCTTCATATTTGCGGTTAGCTTCTTCTTCTGAGAATGCACCTTTTGTTACACCACCCATTAAGTGTTTTTTCATTAAAACACCTTCGCGTGATAATATATTCTTTACTGTATCTGATGGTTCAGCACCAGTTTGCAGCCAATATAAAGCTCTTTCGAAATCTAAAGTGATTGTAGCAGGATTTGTGTTCGGGTTGTATGAACCGATCCTTTCAATGTACTTTCCATCACGTGGAGCTCTGCTATCTGCAACGATAATCTGATAAAAAGGATAATTTTTGCGTCCTCTTCGTTGTAAACGTAGTCTTGTTGCCATTTAGTTAAATTTGTTATTAAATATAATTGTATTTGCGGGTGCAAAGATAAAAATA
Source organism: uncultured Dysgonomonadaceae bacterium (assembly GCA_964452155.1). Classification (GTDB taxonomy): domain Bacteria; phylum Bacteroidota; class Bacteroidia; order Bacteroidales; family Dysgonomonadaceae; genus UBA2632. The sequence continues at coordinate 8,686 of CAYVLC010000056.1, read as the reverse complement.
ATTTCTGGTTATAGGAAAGCTTTGCATGCTTATTTCTCTTTTTGCTGTTTATTTGAATGTTACCTGCGTTTGAGATAGCAAATAGAAGTCCAAAATAGTAAGTGCAGCCATGGCCTCAACAATGGGAACTGCGCGCGGAAGCACGCACGGGTCGTGACGCCCTTTTGCTTTTATGTTTGTATCCTGTCCGGTGTTGTCAACGGTCTTTTGATCTCTCAATATAGTGGAGACAGGTTTAAATGCAACTCGAAAATAGATATCTTGTCCATTAGATATACCAGCTTGAATGCCCCCCGAGTTGTTGGTTAGCGTGCTTATCTTACCATTATTATTATAAAACACATCGTTTACTTCCGAGCCTCGCATACTCACATCAAATCCTTGACCGTACTCAAATCCCTTCACTGCATTTATGCCCAGCATGGCACTGCCAAGTGCAGCATGTAGTTTTCCAAAAACGGGTTCGCCTAGGCCCACAGGAGCCCCTTTTACAATACAAGTAACAACTCCGCCAATTGTATCGCCATCGGCTTTTACCTCTTCTATAAGTTGTATCATTTCATTGGCCTTCTCCCTGTCGGGACATCTCACGGGGGTAGATTCTATCTGAGCAAGATCATATCTGCTATAATCATTATCCAACACAATATTACCTACCTGCGAAGTGTAAGCAACCACATCTATCGATATTTTTTTTAAGATAAGCTTAGCAACAGCGCCAGCAACAACACGTGCAATTGTTTCCCTAGCCGATGAGCGGCCTCCCCCACGATGATCACGATTACCATATTTCTTTGCATAAGTAAAATCGGCATGCGATGGGCGGTAGATATCTTTTAAATTGTCATAGTCCGACGAATGTTGATTTTTATTGATAATAGTAAAAGCAATGGGGGCTCCGGTTGACTTACCTTCGAAAACACCTGATAAGAAAGAAACCCTGTCGCCCTCTTCGCGAGGAGTAGTTATGCTTGATTGTCCAGGACGCCGTCTGTCTAGTTCATTTTGAATGAACCCCATGTCCATTTCAATACCCGAAGGGCAACCATCTATAATGCCACCCACAGCCAATCCGTGCGATTCGCCAAAGGAGGTGAGTCTAAAAATATTGCCAAATGTATTCATTGTTATTTATTTTTTTTGATGCACCCATAGAAGATGCTCTTGTCATCTATAGGACTGATATATAAAGAAAAAATCACAGACTGCCAGTTTTGATGCAAGCCTGCGATTTTTTTTCTTATTTGCCGTTTATAAAATGATTAACTGCAACCTTGACCTCTATCTCCGCATCCTGCGTCGGAGCATCCGGAGCAACCGCCACCATCTGCTGCAAATAAAGAAGCAATCTCTTCGGGCGATGCATCGCGTACTTCAATTACACTTCCAGTAAAATGCATTGTTTCACCTGCCAATGGATGATTGAAGTCCATAGACACCACATCGCCTTTTACCTCAATTACCGAGCCCATCAATTTGTTGCCATCGGTATCCATCATCGGTATTGTATTGCCTTCGAATAATAATTCCTCATCTATTTCTCCATCAACTTGAAATACACTCTTTGGAAGTTCTATTATTTTTTCATCTTCATATTCGCCATACGCCTCTTCGGGTGTAAGGGTAAAAGTGAAAGAATCGCCAGCAGCTTTTCCTTCTATCTGATCTTCGAATGCCTGTAACATTGAGTTGGTTCCGAATATAAATTCTAATGGAGTCTCTTTTGTAGCACTTTCCATTAGTTCTTTTTCGTCGCCATCGTCAACGTGTAAGTCATAGGCAAGTGTTACGTATTTGTTAGTTTCGATTTTCATTTTAATTTTCTTTTTATAAGTAACTAATTATTAATTCACTATCGATTCGATAATTGATTCTACCTTTTAGTACAAGTTGGTATAACAACTCAAACCTAATTTGTTTCACAAAACTACTGCTTTTTTTAAATTATAGAGTGCTTTTTCGAGAGTAATTAGCGAACAGCCAACATTTAGTCGCATAAATCCTTCGCCTTCTTTGCCAAACATTGTACCACTATTGAGGCCTAGCTTAGCTTTATGAGTGAAAAAGTTTTCTAGGTCGGGTTGCGACAAATTTAATTCGCGGCAGTCTAGCCAAATCAAAAAAGAAGCTTCTGGCATCACCACCTTTATTTGAGGTATATTTTTTCGCAAAAACTTATCTACAAAATCTATGTTCTTTTGGATGTATTCTATAGCTTGATTCAACCACTCTTGGCCATATTCATAAGCATATTGTGCTGCTAAATAGCTAAATATTGTTCCTTCGTTCAGTTGACGTGCAAGTAGATAACCGAAATATTTTTTTCGAATCTCAAGATTCTCTACTACTGCAAATGAACTTACAATTCCAGCAATATTAAAAGTTTTGCTAGGAGCCATCAAGGTAATATTGTTTTGAGCAGCTTTTTCGGAAACAGTTGCAAATGGTACGTGCATGTTGCCAGGTAATACCAAGTCTGCATGAATTTCGTCAGAAACAACAAGAATATCATTGTCATAACATATTTCGGCCAATTCGCTTAACTCCTCTTTTGTCCAAATACGCCCACTGGGGTTTTGAGGATTGCAAAGAATGAGCATCTTACAGCCTGTTTTTGCAACTTCGCGCAGGTTATCGAAGTCCATCTTGTATTGTCCGCCTTCGAAAACTAAAGGATTGGTTACAATTTCTCTATTTAAGTCTTCCGTGGTACCTTTAAAAGGGGGATATACCGGTGGTTGAATTATAATTTTATCATTGTCTTCCGTAAACACATCAATAGCAAAGGCAAAGCCTTTTACAACTCCTGGTACAAAACTAATAGCTTCTTTGCTTACCGACCAACGATGTTTTTTTTCCAACCAATTGATAATAGAGGTAAAGTACCTTTCATTGGGTTCAGTATATCCAAAGATGCCATGTTCCAGCCGTTTCTTCAATCCTTGGGTAATCTCTGGGGGAGACAAAAAGTCCATATCGGCCACCCAAAGTGGTATTACATCTTTGCTACCAAACACTCTCTCAAGGGCATCTGTTTTTACTGAATTGGTATTACTTCGATCTATTACTTGATCGAAATCATATTTTGTTTTCATAAATATTTGTTTTGTTTTAAATCTTAGTCATTGTACACACTTTTGAGCCAATCATTTTCTTCTACATCTTGTCGGCCAAAACTGAGCGACTCGAACGCCAGACCAATCATAAACTGATGAGAAGATATAGATGTGATAAGATTGTTGGCTTCTGTGCGGTAGTAGTTTCTTAAATAGCCAGCTCGTAAAGTAACTTTACCAATGGGGTAGTCTGCTGTAATATAATTTCGTAGTCCTCTCTGGTTGGCAGGTGTGGCAAAAAGAATTGTGCCTGTGTTGTTTCCCAAAACAAAGATTTCATAATAAGATTGACCATATTCTGGAGAAAAAAAAGCGCCCAGCACTGGAGATGTCATTTGCCAACGAAGCGTAAGTAGCCTCCATTTATAAAATGCGAGCACAGAAGCATTTAAGTTGATAGACGTTTTTAGCTGTGCCGGATTGTTGCTATTGCGAATATTGTATATTCCGCCCAACGATAAGTCGGCTCCTGCACCTGCTAGCATTCTAAAAGAATTTGTATTAATGATGGGATGAAAACCATTTAGATGATAATCGATATTTCCATAATAGGTCTTAGCGTTACTTATTGGATTATCGGTAGATGCACCTTGCAGGAAAATTTGCTGCTGTAAAAGCAGTTTGCCTCTCAACAACGAGGTGGCATTCAGCCTTTCGTGAAACAAAGAGAGTGTGAGTCCATTATACTCTAGTGGCGACAAATAAGTATCGGTCAAAATCATAGAGCCTACACCAAAGAGAGTGGACTGATTGACTGCTTTTTTTATTGGCATCTCTATGTTACTCTGTCCTAATGCTACATTTGTAGCACACAGCATAAGAACTATACCAATAAAAATTCTTTTTATCATTCTCAATAAAATTTAAGGAAGCGCATCTATATCTAAATGCTCTAAGCTCTAGTGTATCTGGCTCTTTTCTACTATTTTATTGCAAAGCTTAAAACAGTTTCATTTGTCCATCTATCTCGTCTCTAAGATCATCCTGACTTTTACCTTCATCAATATCTTTTTCACTGCCTTCGTCATCAATGTCGGCATCATCATCATCTTCTGCACTTATTTCTATTTTCTTAGACCCCAGTATCTCTACATCTTCATCTATTTCGGGAAATCGCAGGGGCTCCAACTCCTCTATTGCCTCAACTTCGTAGTTAGAAATTCGTTTCCCTTTGGCTCTATAGCTTTTTGTTCCTATAAATTCGTCGGCATCCAATTCTACTGGGTCTCTAAATGCGTCTTGGCCACCAAACACCGCTTTTATGCGACAGTAGTAAACATCTGACAACAAATATAAATAAGACTCTGCATTTTCGCCTATAAAGTTCAATGTTTTTTCTGAATCTTCGAAAGTAAATCTTTTTAGATATGTAAACTTCTGATCGGCATCGTACAAAGCCGCTGTCCAAACCTTATCGGGCTTAAACTTTTCAATCCTAAGAATACTCGATGAAAAGTGCTGCGTCAGATCGAAGTTCGATGTATAGTAATCTCCATTTTTGAGAACAACCAATATTCTGTCTTCACCATGAAACTCTCCTAAATAGATGCCTCTCTCGTCGTAGTTTAGTCGCAACACATCCGGATCAAACCAAACCTTGCGTCCGCCCAACGTAGATACACCTTTTTGCTTCAATGTTATTTTATGTACCTCTGCCTTAGTGAGAATATTTCCCATTGCACCACGTCCTCTTATAGCTATTTCGCTAAAGTCTTCCTCGAAAGTAAGAATACGTAACCTTGGCTTTGGTTTTAGATAGACTTTCACGGTTTCGGCCTCTCCATTGGGATTAGCACTGAAATAAGCAATTCTAGAACCAGGCTTGCCACGCGTCAAATCATAATCCTTGTCGCGGGTTACACCCTGTACTGCAAAACGTTTTATGTAGTGTGGCGTTAGCTTGCCACTTCTGTATATCACATTGTAAATGGTGCGTTTATCGTTGCGTTTAAAGACATTGGCATATAAAATATTTTTACCAACAAACATCTTATCGCTTACTTTTACTACTTTGTATTTACCATCCTTAAAGAAAATAATTACGTCGTCCAATTGCGAACAATTGGCTATAAACTCATCTTTCTTGAGCGATGTTCCGATAAAACCCTCTTCTCTGTTGATATAAAGCTTTTCGTTGGCTTCAACCACCTTAGATGCTTCAATTGTTTCGAAGCTACGAATGATTGTTTTGCGTGGCCAATCTTTGCCATACTTTTCTTTCAACATCAAAAACCACGAGATAGTATAATCGACCAAATTCTCTAGTTTATGATCTATTTCCTCTATTTGAGACTTGTAGTTTGCAATTATTTCATTGGCTTTATCAGTATTAAATCTAAGAATGCGCGCCATCTTTATCTCCATCAATCGCAAAATATCATCCCTATTAATTTCTCTTATGAAAGTAGGTTTATATGGAGCCAGACGAGTATCTACATGCTGTATGGCCACGTCCATACTTTTTGCATTTTCAAACTCTTTGTCTTTATAGATACGCTCTTCAATAAATATTTGCTCTAACGATGCAAATAGAAGCGACTCTTGCTTCTCGTGCTTTTCTATAAGCAACTCTTGGCGCAATAGTTCTTTTGTATTGTCAACCGAGCTTCGCAGCAGATGGCTCACATTTAGGAAATGTGGCTTGTCATCTTCAATAACACAGCAGTTAGACGAAATGCTAATCTCGCAATCTGTAAATGCATAGAGTGCATCTATGGTTTTGTCCGATGACACACCCGCTGCTAGCTGTATCTGTATTTCTACATTTTGAGCAGTTATATCATCTACCTTTCTTATCTTTATTTTACCCTTATCATTGGCCTTCAGAATCGAATCCACAATGGTAGCGGTATTCTTACCAAACGGAATATCTTTTATTACAAGCGTTTTATTGTCAAGTTTGGTTATGTTAGCGCGTACCTTCACGGCTCCGCCTCGCTCGCCATCGTTGTAGCGCTCCACATCTATGTATCCACCAGTCAGAAAATCGGGATAGAGCTGAAACTCCTCGTCGTTTAAGTAAGCAACTGCAGCATCGCACAGCTCATTGAAGTTGTGTGGTAGTATGCGCGAAGAGAGCCCCACAGCAATACCCTCGGCACCTTGAGCCAAAAGCAACGGAAACTTTACTGGAAGCGTTATTGGCTCTTGGTTTCTGCCATCGTAAGAGTTTTTGAAGGCTGTAGTTTTGTTGTTAAACAACACCTCCAATGCAAATTTCGAAAGCCTGGCTTCTATGTAACGAGGTGCCGCCGAGCCATCTCCTGTGAGTATGTTTCCCCAGTTTCCCTGACAATCTATGAGTAAATCTTTTTGCCCCAGTTGCACCAAAGCATCGCCAATAGAGGCATCGCCATGCGGATGAAACTGCATGGTGTTACCAATTATGTTTGCCACCTTATTATATCTGCCATCGTCCATTCTTCTCATCGAGTAGAGAATGCGTCGTTGTACGGGCTTCAAACCATCGTTGCGATGGGGCACAGCACGCTCCAAAATTACATAAGAAGCGTAGTCAAGAAACCAGTCTTGATACATCTTCGTTAGGTTTAAAGGTGCATCGTCGCTAATTTTTTGTGCAAACTTTGAGCCGGTTGTGGTCTTACGGTCTAGGTTTTCTTTAGTTGTATCTTTGTCGGACTCGCCATCGATATGCTCGATTCCGTCCTTATCTAAATCTTTAGAAGACATATAGTTTTATAATTGAAAAACAAATATATAAGGTTTAAAAGGCATTCCAAATAATTTGTTTTTCATACATTTGGAATAATTAAAGTTGTAAAAATCGTTCAAAGGTATTTATTTTTCATGTGATATGCAAACTAGATGCAAAGTGGGAACACTCTATTTGAATTAAAATAGTTTCAGTTGGCTTAAACCTCTTCACGCCTTTTTTGTTTAATGAGTATGTCAGAAAAATACTTCGACATTTAATAACTATCTTTGCAAAACACCCAAAGCTATTAATTATGAGAACAATTATTTTAAAAAAACAGACATTAAAAACAATAAAGTACACACTGTTTACCGCCCTAGTGGCTCTTATGTTTCAAGCATGTGGCAGTGTACCTATTTTAGGTCGCAAACAATTACTATTGGTTGCAGACCAAGAAGTGTTGGCACTAAGTTTGCAGCAATACCAAGAATTTATACACGAAGCACCAGTCGAAAAAAACACAACACATGCCCGCCAAGTAGAACAAGTGGGAAGAAGAATAGCCGCTGCCGTAGAAACATTTTATAGAAACAACGGATACGAATCTGAAATAAAAAACTTCAGTTGGGAGTTCAACTTAGTGAAAAGCAAAGATGTGAATGCATTTTGCATGCCTGGCGGAAAGATTGTGGTGTACGAGGGGTTGCTACCTATCACCAGAGACGAAACAGGATTGGCTATTGTGTTGGGGCACGAAATTGCTCATGCTGTAGCCAAACATGCCAACGAGCGCATAAGCCAGCAAATGGCTTTGCAGTATGGCGGCCAGATTGCTGGAGGTTTACTGGGCAACAATGCAGCTGCTCAAGAAATAGGAGGTTTGGTTTTTGGTATTGGTAGTCAACTAGGTATTATGCTACCCTACTCGCGCAAACATGAATATGAAGCCGACGAATTGGGATTGATATTTATGGCCATGGCTGGCTACGACCCTCGTGCAGCCGAAGACTTCTGGATAAGAATGTCGCAAGCAGCTGGTGGCAAAGCTGGGCTCGAAATCCTGAGTACACACCCAAGCGACCAAAATAGAATTGCTAAAATTCGTGATAACTTGCCTGTAGCACTCAAATACTACCAAGGTGCAGGGGTTCAGAACAAAACAGAACAGAAAATTAAAACCAGCGTAAAGCCTCAAGGCAACACCTCTGATGAGTGGACTTTCTAGCTTCGTTTTTATATTGTAAGATATATGCGTATGGCAGCCGTCTGCAAATGCGGAGTGAGGTATGAGGATTGTTAGCGTTATGTGGTTAGGTAGCAGTAGCAGTGAAATTGAACAATTGACAGTTCTTTTGAAACTTTATGCCATTCCGAGACCCCACCCATTTTTTTATTGGACAAAAAGAAGAAAATGAGATTGAGTTTTATCAGTCGTTGTGAGGCCTGGCATAAAATATAAATACCCGATGAGTAGCATATTGCAAAAATTGTGTTTTTTTGGAAACAGTGCAAAGATGCTGTTCAATCTCCACGGCTTCTTCACCTATCAATAATGGCCTTCAATTGTATTTCTTAACGACTTAGGGTCTTTGCGAGAAACTTTCTTTGTGTGCAATACCGCTTCTGTGGTTTTCTACCATCGCATGCAACTAATGCATGTTGCCTGCCAGACACCCGTGTAGGTCTTCTCTACTGCTGCCTTGCAAATACATTTCTGCAATATTTGTTTGCCCTTCTACAGGCTACGAGGGACTGGGGCTTATTTGGCCATTCAGGCCTATAATCGCATTTCTTAGCGCCTTAGCGCCTTGGCGATAAATTTTCTATGTGATCTTTGCGCTTCACTTGGGAGTGGGAAGCTCCTGTTACGCACATGATACCATTACTTCAAAGCTAGAAGCTCCAATTACAATTA
>CAYVLC010000055.1:0-17073 GCA_964452155.1 uncultured Dysgonomonadaceae bacterium | reverse complement strand
GCAGCGTATAAGACATTAGTGGAAAATACCATTCCTGCTGTAGAACGATTGAAAGATACATTTGCCCAAAAGTCAGAAGCTTTTAAAGAGGTTATAAAAATAGGCCGTACACATTTGATGGATGCAACCCCTTTGTCTTTGGGGCAAGAATTTTCGGGCTATGTGGCACAATTGGAGCATGGTCTGAAAGCACTCAAAAACACACTGGCGCACTTGTCAGAATTGGCCATGGGTGGAAGTGCTGTGGGTACAGGATTGAACACTCCTAAAGGATATTCAGAGGAAGTGGCAAGGAATATTGCCAACCTCACAGGTTTACCCTTTGTAACTGCACAAAATAAATTTGAAGCCTTGGCAGCCAATGATGCCATTGTGGCGAGCCATGGTGCTTTGAAGCAATTGGCAGTAAGTTTGATGAAGATTGCCAATGATGTCCGTTGGTTGGCTTCAGGTCCTCGCTCTGGTATTGGTGAAATTCTCATTCCTTCTAACGAACCAGGGTCGTCTATCATGCCTGGCAAAGTAAATCCCACACAAGTGGAAGCTCTCACAATGGTTTGTGCACAGGTCATGGGGAATGATACAACCATCACAGTGTCGGGATCGATGGGCAACTTTGAGCTGAATGTTTATAAACCTGTCATGATAAATGCGTTTTTACAATCGGCCACGCTTTTGGGCGATGCTTGCAACAGCTTTAACGATAGATGTGCTGTTGGCATTGAAGCCAACAAGGTTCAGATTGATAAAAACTTGAAAAACTCCTTGATGTTAGTAACGGCACTCAACACACACATAGGATATGAGAAATCGGCCCAGATTGCCAAGAAAGCTTATGCTGACAATACAACATTGAAAGAAGCGGCTCTTGAGTTGGGGATGCTCACAGCCGAAGAGTTTGACGAGTGGGTTGTTCCTAGTAATATGATTGGCGAACTATAATTGTCTTTGCCCTTTTCTTATCAAAGACCGAAGTATGTGTTTTCTAACTGACACTAAATATCGTTGCAGGGAATAGATTTAATTAGAAACAAACAATTGAAATATTAACCATTTTAAAACAGATAATATGATGAAAAATTTGAAGACAACCTACATGGGAATTGAGCTAAACAGTCCGATAATATTGGGGGCAAGCAACATGTCGAACAATATTGATGATTTGATGAAAGCTGAGGATAATGGTGTAGGAGCCATTGTCTATAAATCGCTGTTTGAAGAACAAGTGCAATTAGAACGATTGCAACTAGAAGAAAAATTGACGCAGTATGACAACATTCATGCACAAATGATTACTACGCACCCCAACATTAAATTTTCTGATACTGAAAAACACTTGGTACACCTACGCAAAGCAAAAGAACGTTTGTCGGTTCCTCTAATTGCTAGCCTAAATGCTGTGCACGAAGAGTCGTGGCTCGATTATGCCAAGCAATTGGCACAGACGGGTGTCGATGGGTTGGAGCTAAATCTATATCAAGTGCCAGTGGATTTTGAGATGGAAGCAAAAGAGATAGAAGAGTCTCAAATAAACATCGTAAAGAAGATCAAAGAAGAACTCTCCTTGCCTGTAAGTGTGAAGCTAAGTTCTGATTACACCAATATACTCAACTTTATAAAGAGAATGGATGCAGTGGGTGTAGATGGATTGGTACTGTTCAATGCATTCTTTCAGCCCGATATAGATATCAAAACCCAAAGTCACAAGGAGAGTGGTTTTAACCTTAGTCGCCGTGGCGAACACAGGAAGTCTCTACGCTATTCGGGCATGCTGTACGGCAAGGTAAATGCAGATATTTGCAATAGTAGAGGCATTTTTAAATGTGCCGAAGTAATTAAGCAAATTCTATCGGGTGCTAATTGTGTGCAAATGGTGAGTGCTATTTACAAGTATGGATTTGAACACATTGGCGAATTGAACAAACAATTATCGGAGTGGGCAGAAAAAAATGAATACAACTCTATTGAGGAGTTTAAGGGGAAATTGGCTGACAATAATTTAGACCCAAGTTCGTTGGTTTACAAAAGAGCACAATATGTAGATTTATTGTTGAGCTCTGAAACTATATTTGGAGAATTGTATTAGAAAGAATTACGAATGTTCTTTTTATCGCTGATGAGGGTGCAATGCGCTAACGCCAATTTATAATCGGTGTGTTACGTAACAAAATAATTTAATGCTAACTTCTCCATTACTAAAAGTGTTTTATTTATTGCAGACACGATTTGCAAGCTTAAGCCAGCAGAATATGTGATTGAGGGTGAATGTTGCAAAACAAAAAGAAAAACCACGTTAAGATACAATATCCTAGCGTGGTTTTCTTTATTTATTAATGGTGTTGCAATATAGTGGAGACACTTAGTCTAACTTCAACACTGCCAAGAAAGCAGTTTGAGGTACCTCTACATTACCCACTTGTTTCATTCGTTTCTTGCCTTTCTTTTGCTTCTCGAGCAATTTGCGCTTACGCGATATATCACCACCATAACATTTGGCTGTAACATCCTTTCGGAGTGCCTTCACCGTTTCGCGGGCAATAATTTTTGCACCAATAGCTGCTTGTATGGCAATATCGAATTGCTGACGAGGAATGAGTTCTTTAAGTTTCTCGCACATGCGGCGACCAAACGATTCTGCATTTTCGAAGTGAGTAAGGGTAGAAAGCGCATCTACTGGTTCTCCGTTGAGTAGAATATCCAGTTTTACCAATTTAGATGGACGATAATCGTGCATTTGATAATCGAACGATGCATAGCCTTTTGAAATACTCTTGAGCCTATCGTAAAAATCAATAACTATCTCACCCAATGGTATATCGTAAGTAATTTCTACACGGTCGCCCGATATGTATTCTTGTTTTATCAGTTCGCCACGTTTGCCCAAGCAAAGTGTCATGATACCGCCAATGTAAGTCGTATTTGTGATAACTGTGGCGCGAATATAAGGCTCTTCAATTTTCTCAATAAGCATTACATCGGGTAGTCCAGCAGGATTATGCACTTCTGTCATGTTTCCTTTTTTATCGTATATTTTATACGACACGTTGGGTACAGTAGTAATTACATCCATGTTGAACTCTCGCTCCAGTCTTTCTTGAATAATTTCCATGTGAAGAAGGCCCAAGAAACCACAACGGAATCCGAAGCCAAGAGCAACAGACGATTCGGGTTGGAATGTAAGCGAAGCATCGTTGAGTTGTAGTTTTTCGAGCGACGAACGCAAATCTTCGAAATCTTCAGTATCTATTGGATATACACCTGCAAACACCATGGGTTTTACCTCTTCGAAACCATCTATGGCTTCTTTGCAAGGATTCTTTACGTGCGTAATAGTATCACCCACTTTCACCTCTTTCGATGTTTTGATACCCGAAATAATGTATCCAACATTGCCGCAGGTAACTTCTTGTTTGACTTGCGGGGTGAGTTTTAGGATACCTATTTCGTCGGCATTGTACTCCTTGCCGGTATAAACAAACTTTACTAGATCGCCTTTCTTAATACTACCATTCACAATTTTGAAATAGGCAATAATTCCTCTAAAGGAATTAAAGACCGAGTCAAAAATTAGTGCTTGTAGAGGTGCATCAGGATCGCCCTTTGGTTGGGGCACTCTATCGATGATGGCGGCTAGTATCTCTTTCATACCCACACCAGTTTTGCCACTGGCGCGCAGAATATCAGATCGATCGCAACCCAATAAATCCACTATTTGATCTTCTACCTCTTCGGGCATGGCGCTATCTAGGTCTATCTTGTTGATAATAGGAATTATCTCCAAATCATTTTCTAATGCCATATACACATTAGAAATTGTTTGTGCCTGAATACCTTGTGCAGCATCCACTATCAGTAGTGCACCTTCGCAAGCAGCAATAGAGCGCGACACCTCATAAGAGAAGTCAACGTGTCCGGGAGTATCAATTAAATTAAGGCTATACTTTTGACCCATAAACTGATAATCCATCTGTATGGCATGACTTTTTATGGTAATTCCACGTTCTCTCTCTAAGTCCATGTTGTCTAGCACCTGAGATTGTAAGTCTTTACCGTCAACGGTTCCGGTAAACTCCAACAACCTGTCGGCTAGGGTGCTTTTTCCATGGTCAATGTGAGCAATAATACAAAAATTGCGTATATAATTCATTTAATTGTTTGTCTTAAGTGTAATATAAAATAATTGTGTGTGCAAACGTACTATTGATACTCGTTTTCTTTCATTTTTGCCAAAACAACACGATTGAAACGTTTGCAGTTGTTTAGCATTCTTCCAACTCATTTTATGAGTCTTTGCTTTTGCCAAGCCTAACTAAAACTCGGCATTATTGGGTGTTCTTGGGAATGGAATTACATCGCGAATATTAGTCATTCCGGTTACAAACAGCATCAATCTTTCAAATCCCAAACCGAATCCTGCGTGAGGAGCAGTACCAAATTTGCGCGACTCTAGGTACCACCATATTGGATTGGCATTCATACCGCTATCCTTTACACGTTTCATCAGTTTGTCGTAGTCTGCTTCGCGTTCCGATCCGCCTATTATCTCTCCAATTTTTGGGAAGAGCACATCCATGGCACGCACAGTTTTGTTATCATCGTTTTGCTTCATGTAAAACGATTTGATCTCTGTTGGATAATCACTTAAGATAACAGGACGTTTAAAATGTTTCTCTACCAAATAGCGTTCGTGCTCCGACGACAAGTCGGCTCCCCAATAAACAGGATATTCAAATTGCTCGCCACTCTCTTCCAATATCTTTACCCCTTCGGTGTATGACAATCTAACAAAATCGTTGTCAACTACAAAATGGAGTCGCTCCAAGAGGTTCTTGTCAATCATGTTGTTCAAAAACTCAAGGTCTTCTTTGCAGTTGTCAAGGGCATATTGGATAAGATATTTAAGAAAGTCTTCGGCTAGATTCATATTGTCTGTATTATCAGCAAAAGCCATTTCGGGCTCTATCATCCAAAACTCTGCCAAGTGGCGCGGAGTATTAGAGTTTTCAGCTCTAAATGTTGGGCCAAAAGTGTAGATAGATCCAAGCGCCATAGCACCCATTTCTCCTTCTAGCTGGCCAGATACTGTAAGGTTTGTTTGGCGGCTAAAGAAGTCTTTTGAGAAATCAATATCGCCTTCCTTTGTTTTTGGAACATTGTTGAGGTTCAAAGTAGTTACCTCAAACATGGACCCTGCCCCCTCTGCATCTGATGCTGTGATAATGGGAGTATGGAAATAAAAAAAATCGCGGTCGTTGAAATACTTGTGTATGGCATACGACATGTGATGACGCATTCTATAAACAGCACTAAAAGTATTTGTGCGGGGACGCAGATGCGCTATTTCGCGCAAAAACTCCATAGAGTGTCCTTTCTTCTGAAGAGGGTAGGTCAGCGGATCGGCTGTGCCATATATTTCTATTTCAGTTGCTTGTATCTCTACAGTCTGTCCTTTGCCTTGCGACTCTACCAAGATTCCATTCACATTGATAGATGCTCCTGTGGTAATTGGTTTGAGGAATTCTTCGCCAAAAGTTTCAATATCTATCACTATTTGCAAGTTGTGAATGACTGACCCATCATTTAAAGCAACAAAGCTTATGTTTTTGTTACCCCTGCGGGTGCGAACCCATCCTTTTACATTTACTTCTTCTCCGAAGTTTTTAAGCTGTAAGGCTTCCGATATTTTTGTTCTTTTTATTTGTTTCATACCTTCTAAATCTCACCCTCTAATAAGCGAGACTTACTTTTCAATATAATGTTATTATTTTTAATCTTGATTGTGTCTGTTATTAGTCGAAAGCTCCCATGCGTAGCATATTCACTTCTTTCTCGGTAAGATAGCGCCATTTGCCTCTCGAGAGGTGTTTCTTTGTAAGGCCAGCAAAATAAACGCGATCTAGTTTGAGCACCCGATAATCGAATTTTTCAAATATGCGTCTTACTATTCTATTTTTGCCCGAATGAATTTCGATACCAATTTGAGTCAAATCTTCTTCTGTTACGTAGCTAATAGCGTCAACATGAATTTCACCATCCTCCAACTCTATGCCATCGGCAATTTCTTGCATGTGCTCTGGAGTTACTGGTTTATCTACCCATACTTGATATATTTTTCTTTTCTCGTATCGTGGATGGGTCAGCTTCGATGCCAAGTCGCCGTCATTTGTAAGCAACAATACTCCAGTAGTTCCTCTATCTAGCCTACCTACAGGATATATTCTTTCTGAGCAAGCGCTTTTTACCAAATCCATTACAGTTTTTCTGTTTTCGGGATCGTCTGTTGTTGTAACAAAACCTTTAGGCTTGTTCAACAACACATATATCTTGCTTTCGAGCTGAATAGGTTTGTCATGAAACAGAACAGTGTCGGCACGTATTATTTTTGTTCCCAATTCTGTAATCACAGTTCCATTTACTTTCACTGCACCTGCCTGAATGTAATCATCGGCCTCGCGACGTGAGCACACACCAGCATTAGCTAAATATTTATTAAGACGTATAGGTGCATTAGGGTCTGCACTTTCTTTATACTTAATTTGTTTAAAGGGTGTCTTCTTCTTTAATGGTTTAATTTCTCTTCTTGGAGCATTGCTTGCATTAAAGCTTCTTCTTTCTCTTGGTTGATAGCCCGATTGTTGGTCGCGATTACCACGCTCCGATGGATATCTATCTCTGTCGGGCGAAGCATACCTGTTTCCTCTATCGTACGATGAATCTCTATTTGATGAGGAGTACCTATCTCCTCTATCCTGAGATGAGTATCTGTCTGACGATGGGTACCTGTCACCTCTGTCTTGAGATGAATATCTATTTTGTGATGAGTGTCTATCTCTATCTGATGATGAATACCTATTAGATGGTGATGGTCTGCCCGGCCCTGTATGTTTGTTTCGAGGATCGGCAGTGTATGCCTTATCTGCTAAGCGCACCCGAGGCCGACGTTTTTTGTTTTGATCATCTCGGTGGTCGTCAGATGAATGTTCTCTCGAACTCGAAAAATGTTTTCTCTCACGTTCCGAGTCTTGTTCGCCTTTCTCATTTCTTTGGTCTGAATGTGTTCTTCTTACTTGATTGTTGTTGTTCGAAGAATCAAATTTCTCTTCAGAAGCATCATCTTTGTTGCTGTGCTTTTCTTCGTTGTTGGTTTTCATTTTTTTATTTTCTTGTTTATATAGTGGTTAGTTACAGAATTGGCCTCACGGCCTTTCTTTTTTGATAGGTAAAGTTTTTTGGAATTTCTCTTTTAAATTCCAGTGTAGTTATGAGGATTAATAGAATTTAATTCTATTTTCACATCATCACTTACATTTAATCGATTTATGAACTCCTTCATGCTTTGTTCTGTAATCTGTTCGTTCTTACGCGTAAGAGCTTTCAGAGCTTCATAAGGTTCAGGATATCCCTCTCTTCTCAAGATGGTTTGAATTGCTTCGGCGACCACAGCCCAATTATTATCTAAATCGGCGCTTATTTTACTATTATTTAATAACAATTTATTTAGTCCTTTTGTTGCACTTTTTAGTGCAATTAATCCATGAGCCAAAGGTACACCAATATTTCGCATCACTGTAGAGTCTGTGAGGTCTCTTTGTAGGCGAGATATAGGTAGTTTTGCCGACAAATGTTCTAGTAAAGCATTCGCTATTCCTAAATTTCCTTCTGCATTTTCAAAATCAATTGGGTTCACTTTGTGTGGCATAGCCGATGAGCCTACTTCGCCATCTTTAATTTTTTGTTTAAAATAGTCCATAGATATGTATTGCCACAGGTCGCGTGTCATATCAATGAGGATGGTGTGAATTCTCTTCAGAGCATCAAACGATGCACTTAGTTGGTCGTAGTTAGATATTTGTGTGGTATATTCCTCGCGTACTAAGCCTAGCTTTTCCGCCAAAAACTTTTTGCCAAACTCTTTCCAGTCTATTTCTGGGTAGGCTACTAGGTGAGCATTGAAGTTTCCGGTGGCTCCTCCAAATTTTGCAGTAAAGGGTATCGATTTTAGTGTCTCAATCTGAGTGAGCAATCTATATTCAAATACTTTTATCTCTTTTCCCAATCTTGTTGGAGAAGCTGGTTGGCCATGTGTACGTGCAAGCATAGGTACATTGTTCCACTCAATAGACAGTTTAGAGAGAATGTTGCAAAGTAATTCCAGCTCTGGAATGTAAATCTCTTGAAGAGCATTCTTCCACATAATCGGAAATGCAGTATTGTTTATGTCTTGTGAGGTCAATCCAAAATGGATAAACTCTTTGTATTGCTCCAAGTGTAGTTTATCGAACTTGTGTTTTACAAAATACTCTACTGCTTTCACATCGTGATTCGTGGTTGCTTCTATTTCTTTAATCTCTTTGCCATCTTCAATCGAAAAATCAAGCGCTACTCTCTTTAATGACTCAATTTTATCTTTTGGAAAATCTCTCAATTGTGGAATTGGGATTTCACATAGCGAAATAAAATACTCTATCTCTACATCTATTCTAAATTTCATCAGTGCATGCTCAGAGAAGTATGCACTTAATAGTTCTGTATGCTGTTTATATCTTCCATCGATTGGAGATACTGCTAATAGCTCGGTTGTGTTCATTGTAAAAAGGGTGACGTTTGTTTATTTTGGAAATAAAAATAAAATCGCTTCCATCATTATTTTCTATTATACACAGTCTGTGTTATTCTATTTATTCATTCACGCACAATAATAATTGTATTCTTTTTTAATATTGTTTTATACGCTGTTTTTTTTAAAGGCGTTTTACTAAATATATACTCTTTGATTCAAAAAAACTCCAATAGCATGACTTTTCATATTTTCTTATCAAGAATAATTAAAAATGGTCTTTTTGCTGATTCGTTTATCAATTAACCAATTAAAGATGCAAAAATATCACTTTTAAAGGGAAAGTAAAAATTATTGAAGAAAAATGTTCAAATTATTTTGGAGATAATAAAAAAGAATCTATCTTTGCATCGCTTTTCAAAAGAACACGTCTCAAGAGTGAGACTAAAAAAAGCAAAAAACATATCGGGCGTTTAGCTCAGCTGGTTCAGAGCATCTGCCTTACAAGCAGAGGGTCGGCGGTTCGAATCCGTCAACGCCCACTTTTCTATAAAAAGACTTACAATAAATTGTGAGTCTTTTTTTTGTGCTAATGCGAACTAAAATAATCTACGAGTCTAAGTTTTGCTTGCCTTCAATACCATCTATATATAATACGACTTCGATAAATTGCATGTTTATAAATTGATTGAAAAAATATCAAAAAGGTGTTTACAGTATTTTCAACTTTTTGTTCTATCCCTCTATTCTCGTATGAGATAAATGCGTAAAGATGTTTTTTTTACTCTTTCTCAAAATAAGAGTTGAAATGAAAAAAAGAATTAATATATTTGGCGGAAAATTCAGTAAACTCATAAGAACAAAGTTGTGAAACTTAACAACAATCATTTTTATTGAAAGCCTAGAAAAAATACAAAACATGACAAAAATTAGTGCTATGCTAGAAAATCTGATTAAACAAGTCAGCTATACTCTTCAGTGCTTACTATTTATTTTTTTTGCGGTAGGATTAAACTCATGCGAATTTGATAGTGTTGATGAAAATTACGTGTATTTAGAAAAACCTAAAGATGAAATACAACTAGGCATTGACTTGGCTGGTGTGAATCCATCAGAGTTGATTTATATTTACAATAAATCTTACTTTACATACTCTTTGTTCACTGATGGAAAAGATGTCCTAGTCCGTCAGTTCTTTCTAGATGGTCAACCAATAGAAACAGATCAGCAAACTGGAGGTGCATACCTAAATATTTCAGACAGTGAAATTCATGATTTGCAGCTCGTAATAGCTTTAAGAACGGGGACGGGTAGTCTTGCAGACTATGCTATGTATGAAATGTATACAGGTGAGTTTACATTTAAAATTAAAGCAATTCCTTATTCTGACAATCTGAATGTTAGAGAAACTACAGATTCTAACAACAATCTTAAGTTAGAATGGGACAAACCTTCAGGTTTTGAGGTGGCAGGATATAGCATATATAAGGGAGACAGTATGGATGGAGTCTTATTAGCCATCATTAATAATCCGAATAAAACTTACTTTGTTGACATTGACTATGCCTATGGGTATAAATCTTATACTATTGTAGCTAACATACAAAACAGTTATAATCTTACTGTTCAAGATCATATTTCAGTTAATTATTGGAATATGACCCAGGATCATTTCGAGACACAACGTATTGCCACCAACGAGGCCTCTATAAAGTGGAAAAATCCAAATCCATTTCCGTGTAAGTATGTTCTAACCTATGGCTTTAATAAAGAGAAAGTTATTATTGATAGAGGTGTCAATGAGGCAATTATTCCTATTGGCGATTTTCCTACTTGGTCTGAATCTTTTTCTCTTTATATTATTCCTGAGTCAGCGCGTATCAATGGCTACGAAGACTACTCTTTTGTAAGCGGTGGATATAGAGATAAAAACTTTAGTGCAATAAGCTCTAATGTAAATCTTACGAACAACAAGCTGCATGCACTAAACTTTGATTCATTCGATAGTTATGATATCTCAACCATGAAAGAAACCAGTTCTACAAATCACAATCTAACGCTTCATACAGGATGTATAGTGAAAGTGTCAAAGAATGGTATCGTTGCTATGAATGATATGTTTGGCTTTGTACATGTCTATTCTGACTATACATTGAAAAATAAAATGACTAAAATGGAAATAGGCAGTTATCCATTCCAGTTTGTAGGTAGTGATAAACTTTTAATAGAAGAAATAAGTGGATTTAAGATATTTGATATTAAAACAAATAGAGTAGTAACCTCTAAATTTTGGAAATCGGAAGTCACAGGTGAAGCCATTGCAGTAAAAACTTCTGTTTCATCAGATGGCCGATACCTATATGTAATATGTTGGGATTATAGTGGAAGTTCTGAAAAGCAATGGATTGAACTCTATGTAATTGGTACAGATAATACCCTGAAATTATTGGAAACAGCTGCTAGCAGTATGAATATAAAATATATACACTTTCATCCTATCAAAAACAACGAGGCAATAATACAATACTCCCCAGATAATGAAAATAAATTTGAAATTATCGATATTCTCACAAAAGACAAAAAAGAGGTGAAGGGTGAATTCATGCATGTAGATCCATTTACAGGTAATTTACTATTTAGGGGCGAAGAGTATCGCAAAGATGAGTACAATCTGTATGTTTGGGACAAAGACTATTTAAATGAAAAGATAAAAATAAAACTTGCCAATATCAATCCTTGGGCATACTCATCTTTAATGAATAACATTCTTTTCTTTAACGGCTACTACGTTGATCTTTCTAATTTAAAAGAATGGAACTAATGAAAAAACATATCACACTTATCTTTCTAGCTGCAATGATAACAGTAGCTGCCAATGCTCAAGTACGCTTCTCATATTCTGTTGGATATGGAGATTATACAATGGCTGATATGAATAGACTTCTAGATGCTTCATTATCTGGGATACAAGGGCAGCTTCCACCTGCTACACGTATCACAGACAAATTTCCTGGATATGTGACACATAGCCTCGATGCAACATATTACTTAAAACGGCATGAGTTTGGATTAAAAGGGACATATATGACTACTGGTGGGAAAATATCTTACGCTGATTATTCGGGGAAATATTATGAAAAACTCACCTTGAATGGATATCGTGTTGGAGCTATGTATCGATATCATTTCTTGAAATCAAAACTTGGCAATCTTCCTCTCTCTTTTTATGGAGAGCTGTCGCCGGCCATTACTTTTACAAGTTTAAAATACAAGGCTTTGTTGAGTCTTCCAGAATATGATATCAGTGAATCAAATGATGAAGACCCAATTAGTACAGACGAAACAGGCTACAGCATACAACCTTTGATAGGGGGGCAACTGTTCGTAACACGCAACTTGTTCCTCAGCCTGAGTGCAGGATATGACTTTGAGTTTGGCTCAAAATTATCTACTGTAGAAAATATGCTTAGGGTTGATTGGACAGGACTAAGAGCTAATGCTGGGGTTGGTTTTAGTTTTTAAATTTTCACTTAAAGCCCCTGTCATTCCAAACTAAAGCGAGGAGTTTCTTAAACAATATTTTTTTGTGATTAAATAATCTCCATTAATAGTTCACAATCAATCATTGACCTTAGAAAATATAGTTATATTTGTAATTAGACAGCATTTCAGTTGTACTATTAATCTTCAAAAAATATAAAAACAATCTTTCTCACTATTTATTCATTTAGTACTCTATTGGAGAAAAATAAAGATCAGAGCTATTCAATAATATAACGACTTCTACTTTATATAAGAAACTTTAAAAAGTCTGATTTGCATATAATCGAAGCTTAAAATATAAATGACAAACTATATAAATACGTTTAAATATGAAACATAAGAATGCTTTTTTTACACTTGTTTTGCTATGCATTACAATAACATCTTTTAGTCAAGGCGGATTTGGAGAATCTGTAAGTATAAATGACAACTGGAAGTTTATACTCAATGATATACCAGAAGCTAAAGAACAAACTTTTAATGACAAAGGCTGGCAAAATTTGGATTTACCTCATGACTGGAGCGTAACACAACAGCTAAGTCCCACTTTAGCAAGTTGTACTGGTTATTTGCCAGGTGGTATAGGATGGTATCGCAAAACAATGAATATTCCCAAGGACAGAATAAATGAAAAAGTATATCTCTATTTCGAAGGAGTGTATAATAGAAGCGAAGTTTACCTTAATGGCCATTTATTAGGAGAACGTCCAAATGGTTACGTCTCTTTTATGTATGATGCAACTCCATTTCTTAATGAAAATGGTGAGGATGTTATCGCTGTTAGAGTAGATCACAGTAAATCTGCAGACTCAAGATGGTACACCGGTTCTGGAATATATCGCAATGTTTGGTTAATACATTCAAATCCAATTCATATTTCTCAATGGGGTGTATATGCATATCCCTCCATTGAAAATAGCAAGAAAGGAACTTTAAATATCGAAGTAGAGCTTACAAATGAGACAGATAATAATGAACGTTTAGAAGTCATTAGTGAGCTTCTTGACAAAAACGGGAATTCTATTGTCAGAAAGAGTAATCGTATAAATGTATCTGCCAATAAAAACGAAATGTTGTCCACATCTTTAACATTGAATAATCCAAGATTATGGAGCATTGAAGACCCAAATTTATATACCTTAAAAACTACCGTGCTAAAAGGCAAAGAAACGATTGATGCATCAATAACTACTACAGGATTTAGAAACTTCACATTCGATGCTGATAAAGGTTTTGCACTTAATGGTGAATGGATGAAAATGAAAGGAGTGTGCATACATCATGATGCAGGAGTTTTAGGAGCAGCAGTACCCCGTGAAGTATGGAAAAGAAGATTGCTTAATCTGAAAGAAATTGGTGTTAATGCCATCAGAACAAGCCACAACCCACAAGCACCAGATCTCTATGAGTTGTGTGACGAGCTTGGTATCTTGGTAATGAATGAAGCTTTTGACGAATGGGAGTTTCCAAAGCGTAAATGGCTTGAAGGTTGGAATGTTGGTATACCAGGATTTGAAGGAGCATTCGATTTCTTTGAAGAGTGGGGCGAAAGAGATTTAGCAGATATGGTGCGTCGTGATCGTAATCATGTTTCAGTTTTTGCATGGAGTATTGGTAATGAGGTAGATTACCCAAACGACCCATACTCTCATCCTGTTTTAGATGGAGGGGCTGATACTGGATTTACACAACCAATATTTGGCGGTTATAAAAAAGATGCTCCAGATGCTATGCGACTGGGAGGAATTGCCAAACGATTAGTAGCTGTTGTTGAAAAATATGATAAATCACGTGCAACTACTGCAGGTTTGGCAGGTGTAGCCATGTCAAATGAAACAGAATATCCGGGCGCATTAGATATTGCAGGATATAACTATACTGAAAGTATGTATGATTTAGATCATTCTAAATACCCTGATAGAGTTATATATGGGAGTGAAAATAGGCATGAAATTGCTGCATGGAAAGATGTTAGAGATAGAGATTTTGTTTTCGGACAATTTCTTTGGACTGGTATCGATTACTTAGGTGAATCTGGCAGATGGCCATCAAGAGGTTTTTATTCTGGACTATTGGACTTTGGTGGATTTGTTAAACCGCGAGGTTTCTTTCGTCAATCTCTTTGGTCCGAGAAGCCAATGGCATATCTTGGTACTTATCCTACTCCTGGAAGAGGCAGTGTAAATCAAATGAAAGATGTTTGGTCACAGCTTGAATCGGATGAAAATGAAGAATACGTTGAAAAACATCCTTCAGTTGATGCATGGTCAATTTGGAATTACAATGATGGGCAAATGATTAGAGTTGTTGCATATACAAATGCAGCGAAAGCAAAACTATTGCTTAATAATAATGAAGTAGGCTCAATACAAAATTATAATAATGAAAGTGGTATAATATTTTGGGATATACCTTTTAGTAAAGGAGAATTGAAAGTGATTGGTATGGATGATAATAATAATGAAGTTAGTAGTTATTTAATTAACTCTTCCAGCCATCCTCATACTATAAAAATAATATCTGATGAGCAAGTTATAAGCAAAGACGGTGTTGCCCAAGTTATTCTACAGGTAGTAGATGAAAGAGGGATACCAGTAATGCTTTCAGATAATGAGATTACTTGTGATATGAGCAGCAATGGTAAACTGTTGGGTTTAGAAGGAAGCAACAATTCAGATATGAGTGATTACACAGACAATAAGCACAGGGTGTTTCACGGACGTATAGTTGCTTATATTAAATCTGCAGCAGAAAACACTGAAGATATTCAAGTTCGCTTTACATCACCTTGGTTGAAATCATCAGAGACAATAGTAAGAGTGAGATAATTTATAAATATTGGTAAGACACAATGATTAATAAAATAAATTCTATGCAAATAAAAATCTACATTGTTTCGTTATTCTCTTTTCTGTTTATTACATCTAACATGTTTAGTCAGGGAGTAGCTGAAAAGGATTTGAATGCCTATTTATTTACTTATTTCACAGGTAACAATCAGCAAGAGGAAGCTATCCGTTTTGCTGTGAGTTATGATGGGTATAGTTTTTTCACTCTAAACAATAATGAGCCTATTCTCAATTCCAAAGAAATAAGTTCAGAGGGAGGAGTAAGAGATCCACACATTATCCGAACCGAGGATGGAAAATCATTTTACATGGTTGCTACAGATATGGTGTCTTCGAGAGGATGGAACTCTAATAGAGCAATGGTTCTATTAAAATCAAACGATTTAATAAACTGGACATCAAGTGTAGTGAATATTCAAGATAGATTTAAAGGTTATGAAAACCTTCTTCGTGTTTGGGCCCCACAAACTATTTACGATCATGAAGCTGGTAAATATATGCTGTATTGGTCGATGAAGCATGGTGATGGTCCAGACATAATATACTACTCCTATGTAAATAGAGATTTTACTGATCTTGAGACAGAGCCAAAGCAACTCCTTATTCCTAAATCGGGAACGTCGTGTATAGATGGAGATATTGTATTAAAGGATAGCATTTACCATCTATTTTATAAAACAGAAGGACATGGCAACGGTATCAAAAGAGCAATTACATGTTCACTAACTTCTGATAAATGGAAAGAATTTGATCATTATGTTCAAAAGACGAATGAAGCTGTTGAAGGATCAAGTGTTTTTAAACTGAATCATGAGAATAAATACATACTTATGTATGATGTGTACACGAAAGGGGAGTATCACTTTACAGAAAGCAGTGACCTTACCAATTTTTCAATTATTGATAATGAAATATCTATGGATTTTCGTCCTCGACATGGTAGTATTTTATCTATTACACACAGTGAGGTAAAACGCTTGTTTAATAAATGGGGTAAACCTGCAAAAATGCATGAGGTTGTTGATAACAATCCAATTTTAGAAGGGTATTATGCAGACCCCGATGTCTTGTATTCCAACAAAACAGGCAAATATTATCTATATCCAACTAGCGACGGCTTTATGAATTGGGGTGGATATTATTTTAAAACTTTTTCGTCAGACAATTTAAAAGACTGGAAAGATGAAGGGATTATTCTTGACTTGAAAAAAGATGTTGACTGGGCAGATAAAAATGCTTGGGCACCCGATATTATTGAGAAAAAAACAGGAAGAGATAAGTACAAATACTACTATTACTTTACGGCTGCTCAAAAAATTGGTGTTGCAGTAGCTGAAGACCCTGCTGGACCTTTTGTCGATTCTGGAAAACCATTAATAGCTTCAAGACCTGAAGGTGTAAGTGGTGGACAAGAAATAGATCCTAATGTGTTTTATGACCCAGTAAGTAAAAAAGATTTCCTTTATTGGGGAAATGGCTATCTTGCTGTAGCCGAGTTAAACAAAGATATGGTTTCGATTAAATCTAAATCTGTGAAAGTTATAACACCTGATAATACTTTTAGAGAAGGAGTCTATGTGGTGTATCGTAAAGGAACATATTATTTCCTTTGGTCTGAAAATGACACGAGAAGCCAAGATTATAGAGTTAGATATGGTACATCTAAATCGCCATTAGGGCCAATAGAAGTTCCTGCTAATAATCTAATATTGGAGAAAGATTCTTCTAAAGGGATTTATGGAACAGGACATAACTCTATTTTACAAATTCCAGGTACTGATGAATGGTACATTGTTTATCATCGTTTCAACAGACCTAATGGAATAAAAATGGGTGAATCTGCAGGTTTTCATCGTGAGGTGTGTATCGATAAGTTAGAGTTTAATGAAGATGGGACTATTAGAAAGGTCATTCCGACCATCTAGTAGGATAATACACATCAAGATCTATTGTTAATGTAGTAATAACGAGATAACTTGTAAGTCCAAAAAAAGCATCGCTCTGTTTTAGAACGATGCTTTTATTATTTATCTGTTTTTTGATAATAAAACACTAAAAGAAAAGACTTTTTATGTTTCGGCATTTTACAACAAAAACTTCTTAGAATTTATACCCAATAGAAAG
>CAYVLC010000054.1:0-17343 GCA_964452155.1 uncultured Dysgonomonadaceae bacterium | reverse complement strand
TTGCAGCACTTGTCTCATATTGCTTTTTTCCTAAAAAGCCTTCAATTAAATTTGAAGTAGAAAAATCAAACCAATTAAGTATCTGGTGACAATCTTATCCCGAACTCACGTTATTAAATAGGCCTTTACTTTGTTCTTTACTTTGCAAAGTAAAGAACAATTATTAAGTTTATCAAAAAAGGACAGAGGTGAACTAAGAAATCGGCTTTCTTCGCATTAAAACCAAATTCGCAGTGGTGATTTTGACTTTCATCTCAATGATCGCTAAATCTACGCTGTTGAATTTGAATTTACTCTCATAAAACTCAAAATTACGGCGGTTGGTTTTACTTCCCACCTAATGACTGCTCAATCCACCATCGTAAATTTGACATTTATCTCAAAAATGCTGAAGCTATAATGGTGAATCTGATTTTCATCTCATCATTAGCAAGTTTGCCGCCGTGAATCTGATTTTTGTCTCATGAGTGCCTAATCTGCCAGTTGCTCCAATATCATTCGTTTATTTCCACTATCGGGGGGGGGAGGAGGATTCCATTTCGACTACGAAATTTTTAACCAATGTGAGCACTGTTATAGTTTTATTGTCTGTTTTGCGTGTAAATAGAAAAAACACGAGGCTGTTTTTTTTCAATTCCACGTGTAAATGAAACAAAACAGTCTCTTTCTGCTAAGAAAGCTTAATTTAATTGGTCTGTTTGTATTCATTTAAGATGTTTGTCAGACGGTATATGCTTGCTGGCAAATTCTGTTTTCGTATTTCTAAAAAAAAGTAAGATAAAGGTGTCTTGTTTTATTGATATTTTGAAGTTTAAGTTTCCAGTCAGATGTATTATCTTTGTAGATAAATATAAAATAGCTACAAATGATTAAACATGTTGTTCTTTTTAAATTAGCACCTTTTGCCGAAGGTAATACAAAGCACGAAAATGCTATATATCTCAAAGAAGAGTTGGAGAAACTTGAAGGTCTAATACCCGGGCTTTTGAAAATGGAAGTTGTTCTGAACATGCCCGACGTGTCTGATGGTAATTATGATTTGATGCTGATAGCCGACTTCGACAATCTGCACGATTTGGATGTGTATGTAAATCATCCAGAGCATATAAAGGTGGCCTCTTTTATGTCTAAAGTTAGAACAGATCGTGCAGCTATCGACTATCAGGTGTAGGCGGTTTGCTGTCACACTGCAGGTACATTGTGCCTGGTAGCGTTAATTCCATTTAATGCTCATATTCATATCCCAATAATATGAAAAAACAGTGTATTGGGTGTTGTTTATGTTGGAGTTATCGCTAATTTTCATTATATTTGTTTGTTCTTTTTAAAGCAATAAGTAATTTCTAAAAATCTTATATTCAATAAGATGTAATCTATATAAAACATGGTAGAAGAAGAAAAAGGTTTAGCCAACAATGGTTATTCAGCCTCCAATATTCAAGTATTGGAAGGGTTGGAAGCAGTGAGGAAACGTCCGGCAATGTATATTGGAGACACAAGTGAAAAGGGTCTTCATCATCTTGTTAGTGAAGTGATAGATAACTCTATTGACGAGGCTCTTGCAGGATATTGTGATGTTATCGATTTATATATAAATGAAGACAACTCTATTAGTGTAAGAGATAATGGTAGGGGTATTCCTGTTGATTATCACGAAAAAGAGAAGAAATCGGCACTTGAAGTAGTAATGACTGTTTTGCATGCTGGTGGAAAATTTGATAAGGGAACCTACAAAGTATCAGGTGGGTTGCATGGTGTGGGTGTGTCGTGTGTTAACGCTCTATCTATTTACCTAAAGGCCGAGGTGCACCGCGAAGGCAAAGTGTATGTTCAAGAATATTCGAAAGGAAAACCATTGGCTCCTGTAGAGGAGGTGGGCACCACTGATGTTTCTGGTACTATTATCACTTTCAAGCCAGATGATACAATTTTCACCGTTTTCGAATATCGTTACGATACATTATCTACACGACTACGCGAACTAGCCTTCTTAAACTCTGGTATTCGTCTTAATATTACAGACAGAAGGGTTGTAAAAGAAGATGGAACTTATAAATCAGATTCTTTTTTCTCTGAAAACGGGCTCGAAGAGTTTGTTCAGTACATAGATAGAGCTAAGGAACCACTAATTCAAGATGCAATTCATATTGTAACCGAGAAAAATGGTGTTCCAGTCGAAATTGCACTTACTTACAATACATCGTATAACGAGAATGTGTTTACCTACGTAAACAACATCAATACTATAGAGGGTGGAACTCACCTTACTGGTTTTAGAAGAGGCCTATCAAGAACCTTGAAGAAATATGCCGACGACTCTAAAATGTTGGAACGTTTGAAAATTGAGATAAGTGGCGACGATTTTAGAGAGGGCCTCACAGCAGTGCTTTCTGTGAAAGTGCAAGAACCACAATTTGAAGGACAAACCAAAACAAAACTAGGTAATAGTGAGGTAATGGGAGCAGTGGACCAGGCAACTGGCGAGGCTTTGGGCCATTATTTAGAGGAACACCCAAAAGAAGCCAAGATAATTGTAGAAAAAGTTATACTGGCTGCTACTGCCCGACATGCTGCCCGCAAAGCGCGTGAGATGATTCAACGCAAATCTCCTCTCACAGGAGGCGGATTGCCAGGAAAACTGGCAGATTGTTCGGATAAAGACCCCGTAAACTGCGAAGTGTTTATTGTGGAGGG
This sequence comes from uncultured Dysgonomonadaceae bacterium, assembly GCA_964452155.1. Lineage (GTDB taxonomy): Bacteria > Bacteroidota > Bacteroidia > Bacteroidales > Dysgonomonadaceae > UBA2632. Next base: position 14,649 of record CAYVLC010000054.1, on the reverse strand, counting down.
AGACTCGGCTGGTGGAACTGCAAAGCAGGGTCGCAACCGAATGTTTCAAGCTATACTTCCACTGCGTGGAAAGATATTGAATGTTGAGAAAGCAATGCCTCACAAAATTCTTGAAAACGAAGAAATCAGAAATATTTACACAGCTTTAGGTGTAACGATAGGAACTGAGGAGGATACCAAGGAGTTGAACATGGATAAGTTGCGTTATCATAAAGTGATTATTATGACCGATGCTGACGTGGATGGTAGCCATATTGCAACTCTAATTCTTACTTTCTTTTTCCGTCACATGCGTCCGCTTATCGATAAGGGGTGTGTATATGTAGCTACTCCTCCATTGTATCTTTGTAAAAAAGGAAAAGTAGAAGAGTATTGCTGGACCGATGCACAACGTTTGGCTTTTATTGCTAAATATGCCGATGGAAACGAAAATGCCATTCACACACAACGCTATAAAGGTTTGGGAGAGATGAATGCAGAGCAATTATGGTCAACAACAATGAATCCTGAGCACAGAGCTCTTCGTCAGGTGATCATTGAAAACTCAGCAGATGCCGACATGGTATTCTCTATGCTAATGGGAGAAGAAGTTGCCCCTCGTCGCGAGTTTATAGAAGAGAATGCAACTTATGCAAACATCGATGCTTAAAGCTAAGTTTCTACATTGAATTGTTTTTGACACCATTAGTATTATTGTAAAAAGATCTCTATATAAACAGAAACAATACAATAATGATTCTTGTGCAATACTTATAAACAAAAAGAAAATGAGAGTAATTTGTTTTACATCTCATTTTCTTCGTTAAATACACTATTAGATGAAACGCCCACCTTTTCTGAAATTAAATGATAAAGTTGTTATTGTTTCCCCATCGGGTAGCATTTCATCTGCACACGTAAACAATACAATAGACATTCTTAAAGGATGGGGATTAGAAACCAGCACATCTGAAAATGCGCTGCGAGAGACAGGTCGTTTTAGTGGTTTTGTAGAGCAGAGACTGCACGACTTGCAGGCAGCAATGAACGACAGTGAGGTAAAATTGATATTTTGCTCTCGGGGTGGGTATGGTGCTGTTCATCTGCTCGATAGGTTAGACTTTGCGGCCATTAAGGACAATCCCAAATGGCTCATTGGCTTTAGCGATATCACCGTATTGCACGCAGCGCTTCAGAACCACGGCATCATGTCTATTCATGGTCCCATGGCAAAGCATTTTTCAGAAGAGGGAGCTGCCAACCTCTCTGTTCTATACACAAAAGCAGCTATTTCTGGCAAAGACCTCAATTATACAATTCCTGTAGAATATCCTTTCTTAAATAGAGAGGGCAAAGCTACAGGAACTTTGTTTGGTGGAAACTTGTCTGTATATGCAAGTTTGCTTGGTTCTAAATACAGCAAGACGCCACGAAATGGAATTTTGCTCATAGAAGATATTGGAGAAGAGCCATACCGCATAGATCGGATGATATATCAACTAAAGATTGCCGGAGTGTTTGACAGATTGAAAGGACTGATTGTAGGTAGGTTTACTGACTATGAAGAAGATAATAAAATGTACGGCACTTTGTACGAGTCTATATTGATGGCTGTCAAAGAGTACGACTTTCCGGTCTGCTTCGGTTTCCCCGTAGGACATACAAGCACAAACCTACCCATCATTATGGGCGGCAATGCCACACTGACAGTAAATAAAGAGAATGTTTTACTAAAACAACGATACTAAATATGGCTATGTCCTTAGAACTTATATTACTTTTGGCCTCTGTACTTTTTTTCATTAGTATGGTAGTCGGAAAAGCTGGTCATAAATTCGGAATTCCTGTTCTACTTCTATTCCTCGGCGTAGGTATGCTCTTTGGACAAGATGGATTTGGACTTGAGTTTCACAACATCCAAACTGCACAAATAATTGGCACAGTAGCACTTAGCATAATTCTCTTCTCGGGAGGGTTAGACACTAAGTTTTTGGATATTAGGCCTATTATCATTCCTGGCATTATATTGGCAACTGGCGGAGTAGTTCTTACGGCTCTGTTTACTGGTATATTTGCTTGGTGGCTATCGGGTTTGTTGGTGCCCTCTCTTACAGTTGGCTTCACAACAGCACTTTTGTTAGCAGCCACCATATCATCTACCGACTCTGCTTCTGTTTTTGGCATATTGCGTTCGCGCGGAACAATACTTAAAAACAACCTGCGGCCTCTGCTTGAGCTTGAAAGTGGGAGCAACGACCCCATGGCTTTTATGCTAACCATTACCCTTATCACAATTATCAATTCTGGAGGCGTTAGTTTCTGGCAGGTGGCATTGCTCATTATAGTTCAGTTGGTTGTGGGTGCTTTGGCTGGTTACTATCTAGGCAAGCTGTCAGTTGGTTTAATCAATAGAATCAGACTAGATAATGGCGCACTTTATCCTATTCTTCTGTTCACATTGGGTATGTTTATTTTCTCGCTCACCTATTTCCTCAAAGGAAATGGTTATCTGGCCATTTATATTGCCGGCCTTGTTATAGGCAACTCAAAATTTGTGCACAAGCGTACATCTATGCGCTTTATGGATGGTTTGGCATGGATGAGCCAGATATTACTGTTCTTAACATTAGGGCTTTTAGTAAATCCTCACGAATTGTTGGGCGCAGATGTATTGATTCCCGGATTGATTATTTCTTTTTTTATCATCATTGTTGCTCGTCCACTTAGCGTATATCTATGTTTGATTCCTTTCAAACAAATATCAACACGTGACAAAGCTTTTGTTTCTTGGGTAGGACTCAGAGGTGCAGTTCCTATTATTTTTGCCATCCTTACATTGGCAGCCGGAGTGCCTCATGCTCGATGGATGTTCAATATTGTATTCATCATCACGCTTGTTTCTTTAATCCTCCAAGGCACATTTTTAAATCTTGTTGCTCAGTGGCTCAAGCTTTCAACAAAACCCATTTTGTATCGTAGCTTAGAAGATTTTGATGTAGAGTTTTCAGAAGAGATAAAGTCGGCCATGACAGAAATACTTATTACAGAGGATGCCATAAAATATGGCAAGAACTTAATGGAAATGGCACTGCCCGACAAAACACTTGCTGTGATGGTAAAACGAGGCGAACGGTATTTCATCCCCACCGGCCAAACCGAACTATGTGTTGGGGATAAACTACTTGTAATCTCTGATGATGTGCAGGCTCTAAAAGAGACCTATAAAAGTATGGGTATATCAGAGTTTTCCTATCAAAAGAATAATTGAATCTATTGTGAGATTGTATAACAAACTATTTTTCTCGTCGCTATTTGCTGTTATATTACTTATGGCATCAGGCAGTTCTTGTCAATCAAATAAAACTACAGCCAAAGCACCCACAACCACCACTAAAATGTCATACACACAAGTGTCTCCCAAATTTGATGCAGATAGTGCTTTCTTGTTTGTGAAGACACAAGTGGAGTTTGGCGCGCGTGTACCCAATAGTGCTGCACATAGTGAATGTGGCGATTACTTAGTTTATAAATTGCATGAGTTTGGTGCACAGGTGATAGAGCAAAAAGCTAAGCTTAAAACTTACGATGGAATAGCGCTAGATGCCCGTAACATTATTGGAGTTTACAACCCACAACACGAAAAAAGAATTCTCTTGTTTGCTCATTGGGACACACGTCCTTTTGCCGATCAAGAAAAAGACAAAACAAAACAGACCCAACCAATATTAGGAGCAAATGATGGAGCCAGTGGGGTAGGAGTGTTGCTTGAGATAGCCCGTCAGCTCAATAAAAGAGCAGTAGATATAGGCATAGACATTATCTTTTTTGATGCTGAAGATTGGGGGCAACCAACTTACGAGCGTAGTCATGTACCTGGAGATTGGTATTGTTTGGGGTCGCAGTATTGGGCCAAGAACCCTCACACACCCAATTATCGTGCCAACTTTGGTATCCTGCTAGATATGGTAGGTGCATCAGATGCTACTTTTTATAAAGAGGGCTACTCGGTAGAATATGCATCAAATATAACAGAAAAGATATGGACACTAGCTTCACGTCTTGGTTACGGAAGCTATTTTATCAATGCAAAAGGTACATATATAACAGACGATCACCTTGCTATCAATCAGCACCGGCGTGCTCCTAGTATTAATATTATTCATACTACACAAGATTCTCCTCACGGATTTGGCCATTTTTGGCATACTCACAAAGACAATATGAATGTTATTGATAAAGCAACCCTGAAAGCTGTGGGGCAAACGGTACTGGAAGCCCTATATACAGAGAAATAAAACTTTATTATTGTTTAGAATAAAAATTGAAAAAACAGATTATGCAAACTATAGATCAAGTACAGGAACAAATAATTGACGAATTTGCCATCTACGACGATTGGATGGACAAATATGCTCTCATAATAGAACAAGGCAATTCGCTTCAAAAATTGGACGACGTATATAAAACACCCAGCAATATAATAGAAGGATGCCAAAGCCGTGTGTGGTTGCAAACTGATTACAAAGATGGCAAGCTGTACTTTCGAGCCGAAAGCGATGCTGTGATAGTAAAAGGATTGTTGGCAATGGTGCTGAAAGTCTTTTCGGGGCGTACTCCTGACGAAATAAATGCAGCAAAACTATACTTTTTGGAAGAGATAGGTCTCACGGAGCATCTTTCTCCAACTCGGTCTAATGGTTTGTTGGCAGTAATAAAACAGATACGATTTTATGCAATAGCGTATAAAGCTAAAGAGCAGCAGGGGAAATAAAAAGAAACCAGTGATTGCAAATCCGCCTCAAGCGAATGACATGCTATAGTATGTAAAATGATTGGAACACGGATGGCACTGATAGGACAGATCAATACAGATAGATGCGGTGCAAATTACGAATGAAGGATTGCACATTAGTAACGTCTTGCTTTGGCTGATAGCTCTATAGCCGTGTTTTTTTAGCGTGTTGGCGAGTAGCTCTTCCACCCCAAAGCTCCGTTAGAACTGTTCTTTTTCTGTAATAAGAAATAAACAAAACACGTAATTATACTGGTATCCCCAATCCACCACAACAATGGCATTGCTTTTATGAGGTGCTTCTTTGGGTTTATGTGTCTAATTGTGAGAAATAAATATCATGTAAGCACAATAAATAGCAATGGGATGATAATCCCGATAATCAACTCTATACCTCCACGGCCCCACAAACCTTTTTTGCCTTTTGTCATAATCAATCCTGTTAGGGTAATTATTATAAGTGCAAAGCAAAATACATCAGAAAATATGGTCCACCATTTGTTTGGGTTGTAGTGCAACCAATTGAATTGGCTAATAATGGGGCGTTTCTTTACTTGCTCATACAAGGCCTTACCATTTGATAGATCTACTACCAGCGATGAGCCACCTTTTAGGAACACTTTCATGGATTCTTTGCCAGGGAAATAGTGTTTGGTGTAATTGCTTGCCTCGTTGTATGGCTCAAGAATAGCTATAACCTTGTCTTTGCTAAACATCTCTTGCGAGAGTGGATAGTTGCCTTCTATACTGAAACTATAAGTTTTGATGGAATAGTCTGAGTTGAAATCTTTTTTATGATTCAGCACAAACCCCGAAATGGCATAAATAATAATTACTCCAGAGAAAAAGAAAGAGAGGTCGCGATGAATTATTCGCGACCATTTTCTCAATTGCTTTGTGAAGTTCTTACTCATTGTTATAAAATAGTGTACTCGTCTGCAGCTATGTAATAGAAAGATAAATAGTTTTTGCCTTCAGCTTCGTTCCTTCTAGCTATTTTTGTTCTGAAATCTTTGATGCGTCCTGCATCGTTGGTCACAGTATTTTGCCCTTGTGCTTTTTGCTCAGTTTCGCAACCTTCGCCATCGCCATGTTCTTCTACTGTGCCTTCTGCTATTTGAGCCTCCCAGTTCACCAAGTAAGCTTCGTCTATTCGTTCTTCTTTCAATTTGCCCCTTACTTTTACTATACTATTTACACAATCAGACTTAAATGCACCCAAAGCATCATTCGACTCCACACGTATGGTATTGGAGTCGTCGTCGCCCATCAAGAATATTTTTTTGCCACCATGCGAGCAAATATGTGTGCAAAGCCCTTCTACTACAACCATGTTGTCGGCTTGTTGCTCTGCCATTGCCAATATTTCGTCAACCGATATAGGTGTTTGCATTGCATCAGCCTCGGCTGTTTGTTGTTTGTTGCCCGTGCAATTGGCAAATGCCATAATGCTAACTAAAGCTAGCAGGAGTAGGTTTATTTTTTTCATTTGAGTGTTTTTGTGAAATTGGTTTCTAAGCATCTGAATTCGAATACAAATATATATATTTAAGTTCGTTAATTCAAATTGTATTGTTTTAAAACTGGAGCTAAATGTAGCAACAATTTGTGAAATATTTTTCAACAAACGCTCCAATCATGCTTATCTTATTTATCTTTGTATATTAAAATCTTATAAAGCCCAAGTATTATGAAGCACTTAACATTTTTAGCGGTACTATTTGTATTGTTAGCTACTGCTTGTAACCCACAAAAAGAGAATAAAATATTGAAACAGTCAGATTTTCCGACACCACCTGTCGCAGAAGTTAAGCCCGATACGTTTGTTGAGTTTAATCAGCAACGCATCGATAATTACTATTGGATGAAAGATAAGACAGATCCAAAAGTAATTGAATATTTAAATGCAGAGAATGCATATACCGATACCGTAATGGCATCAACAAAAGATTTACAACAAACCATCTATGATGAAATCTTGGGTCGTATGAAAGAAGACGATGAGAGTTATCCCACCTTGAGAGATGGATATTACTATTACTCTCGCACCGAAACCGGCAAGCAATATCCTACACATTGTAGGAAGAAAGGCTCCATGGACGCGCCCGAGGAAATTATATTTGATTTGAATGCAATGGGCGAGGGTATTCCTGCATTTATCTTTAGAGGTTATTCCATTAGCCCCGACAATAGCAAAGCTGCCTATTTCTTCAACGAAACAGGTTCGTATGCTGAGTTCAAAATGCATATCAAAGATTTGGCATCGGGCCAAGATGTGGGCTTTAGTGTTGATGGTGCTACCTCTGTAGCTTGGGCCAATGATAGCAAAACACTTTTCTTTGGAGTCATTGACAACACATTGCGTTCGTATCAGATACGTCGTCAAATGTTGGATGCCAAAGAGAGCACTTTGGTGTATCAAGAAGACGATGCTAAGTTTTCTACTTATGTATCGAGTAGCAAAAGAAAGGACTATATTTTTATTGGAAGTGCCAGCTCTACAACTTCCGAAGAGCGGTATATATCTGCCAATGAACCAATGGCAGAGTTTAAACTATTTATGCCACGTGTCAAAGATGTTGAGTATTCGGTATATGTACATAAAGATAGTTTCTTTGTGCAATATAAAGACAAAGCAAACTTGAATAGCAAGGTTTATAAAGTTCCATTTGCTGGGCACGAAGACAAAGCAACGTGGACCGAGTTTGTAGCACACGACCCCAATGTTCGTATCGAAAGAATAGATATTCTAAAAGACTACGTTTCTTTAGAGTTGCGTAAGAATGGGCTTACTGAGATTGAACTGAAGCCTGTTGAAGGAGGCGAGCCAAAAAGCATATCTTTTCCAGAACCTGTCTATAGCTCATCGCTTATAGGAAATCCAGAGTACGAAGCATCTACAATTAGGTATTCTTATACTTCGCTAAATAGGCCCACCACACTCTACGAATATAACATTGATGACGGTGTTACCACAAAACTAAAAGAACAAGAAGTGCCTTCAGGGTTCAATCCCGACGACTACACTGTAGAGAGGCTTTGGGCCACAGCAAGCGATGGAGTAAAAGTACCCATGGCCATTGTTTACAAAAAAGAGTTGAAGAAAGATGGTAGCAATCCTGCTCTTATCTACTCTTATGGAAGCTATGGTATGAGTTCAGATGTTTATTTCAGCACTGCCTACTACAGTCTTATTGATAGAGGTTTTGTATTTGCAATTGCACAAATACGTGGTGGAAGCGACTTGGGCGAGCAGTGGTATGAGGATGGTAAACTATTGAAAAAGAAAAATACCTTTACCGATTTTATTGCTTGTAGCGAAAAATTGATTGAAGATAAATATACATCGGCTCATAAACTAGCCGCTATGGGTGGTAGTGCCGGAGGTTTACTTATGGGTGCTATAGCCAATATGCGACCAGATTTGTATCAAACCATTGTTGCTCAAGTGCCATTTGTGGATGTGGTAACTACTATGTTCGACGAAACCCTACCGCTCACTACAGGTGAATATGAGGAATGGGGAAATCCTAACGAGGAGGAATATTACAACTACATAAAATCGTACTCTCCCTACGATAATGTGAAAAATCAAAACTACCCCAATATCTTGATAACTGGTGGAATAAATGATTCGCAAGTACTATTTCACGAACCATCTAAATGGACTGCAAAACTTCGTACCTTTAAAACCGACGACAATATTGTGCTACTGCACATGAATATGGAGTCGGGCCATGGTGGAGCTACAGGCAGATATAGCAGGATAAAAGATGTTGCTTTTGAGTTTGCATTTATCCTAAATAGGGTGGGGATAAGTAGGTAGTTTTTTTAGCAAACATGGTTTGTATCTACTGCAAGAGCTGTATCATATAAATAGAATATTATTCACACACACACAAAAAAATATCAACTACTATTATGATGAAATCTTATAAGTTTTTTATTTACCAATTGCTTCTTCTCTCGCTTTTAGTTAGTTGTGTCGAATCTAAACAGACTACTACAGAACAGAAAAGCACTTTGCCAAGTTGGGCTCTGGGCGAATTTGTACGCCCCGCAGGTGTCAACCCAGTTTTGTCTCCACTCGATACGGAGTTCTTTTGTCCTATTCTGGAAGAGAATGTGAAATGGGAAGAGAGTGATACTTTCAACCCTGGTGCTATTGTAAAAGATGGAAAGATAGTTGTTCTCTATCGTGCAGAAGATAATTCTGCACAAGGTATTGGACAACGTATATCACGAATAGGCTATGCAGAAAGCACCGATGGTATTGTAATGACACGGCGAGAAAGTCCGGTGTTTTATCCAGATAACGATGCCTATAAAAAGTATGAGTGGCCCGGAGGTTGCGAAGATCCACGTGTTGCTGTTACTGAAGATGGCACTTATGTAATGTTTTATACTGCATGGAGCCGGACCAATGAAATATGGAGGCTGTCTGTTGCTACGTCAAAAGATTTAATCAGCTGGGAAAAACATGGCCCTATATTTGCTGATGCATACGACGGACGTTTCATGGATTTCAAATGCAAATCGGGTTCTATCTTAACCAAAATAAAAGACGGCAAAATTGTTGTAGAAAAAGTAGATGGCAAGTACTTTATGTATTGGGGCGAAAATGCGGTGGGAGCTGCTACCTCTGATGATCTTGTTACTTGGACACCTCTTTTAGATGAAAACAACGAATTGCTAGAACTCGCTCGTCCACGCAGTGGGTATTTTGATAGCAGACTGACTGAGTGTGGCCCACCTGCATTGATGACCGACAATGGTATTGTTCTGTTGTACAACGGCAAGAATGGAGACTATGGAGTAGATGCAGACGAGGACTATCCCGAAGGAGCATACTGTGCAGGACAATTTCTCTTTGATAAGAATGATCCTTGTAAAGTGTTGGAAAGATTAGACAAACCCTTTTTCTATCCTGAAGCTCCTTTTGAAAAAAGCGGACAGTATGTAGATGGAACTGTTTTCTTGCAAGGCTTAGCCTATTTAAATCAAAAGTATTATTTGTATTATGGTTGTGCAGATTCTAAAGTAGCTGTTGCAATATACGATACAAACGAATAGTAGAAGAAAATTGTGGATGTCTCTTTTTTCGACTCTCAATTGCAGTAGGACAAAAAATAAGAAAAGGAGCAAATGATTACAACCATTTGCTCCTTTTCTATTTCTATGCTTTATCCTTATAAGAACCTTATAAAGATTTCACGCGTATGTTTCTAAACTTCACTACCGACCCATGACCCAAAAAGCCAATGTGTCCGCTCTTGTTCAACAAGCCTGGGTGGTCTTTTCCATCCAATGTGCCGTTTTTAGAAGCTTCACGTAAATTACCTTCAAGAATGGTTGTTCCATTCAGAGTAATTTTAATATTGTCTCCATCTGCTACTACTTCTTGATAGTTCCATTCTCCCACAGGTTTTAGGTAACCCCTTTTTGCTGGTATTACACCATAAACAGATCCGTGAAATTGGTATTCTTCCAAGTTTTTGTACATTGCAGCTTCGTTATCTAGTATCTGAAGTTCCATACCCACATAGGCAGCATCGCCTTCCATTGGGGTGCGAATGCCCAAACCATTATTGGCACCTTCTGTTAGTTGAAACTCGAAGCGGAATACAAAATTGTCATACTCTTTTTTGGTAAATAAGTTTCCACCATGGCTATTGTTTGGGTAGATAACCATATTGCCCTCTTCAATTATATAATCTTTTGTGTTGCCTGTCCAGCTGTGCATATTGGTTCCGTCAAATAGCACTTCAAAATTTTCCTTTACCTCTTCTTCCGATAGAGTAAAAGGTTCGGGACGATCAATTTCCTTTATGTATATATCGCGATAGGCTACTTCACTACCATGTGCTTGTAGTTCTATCTGTTCCATTGAGAAGATAGGCTGGCTTCTGTCCCAGTAGTTTTCGAGAATCACATTGTCAACAACCAACTCACCATTCAGATGCACCGTTACACGGTCTCCAATCATTTTGATGTAAAATGTGTTCCATTCGCCCAGTTCTAAGTCGGCAACTTTTAGAGGTTTGCTTTCGTGAGTCTGATTGTTATACAATCCGCCCGATCCTACTTGAGCGCCAACATTGGTACGGCTGATGTCCCAGATTTGCACCTGAGGCGTGCCTCTCAAATAGATACCTGCATCTGGCTCTTTGCCAGGATATAGTTTCCAATCTATAAGCATTTCAAAATCGCCATATTTTTTTTCTGTACATAGGTTATCTCCTTTTCCAGTGAAAAAGATAGTGCCATCTTGAATAACCCAGCTTTCTGCAGCCTCTTTGTCAACCTTTGCTTGTGCAGCAGCCAATTGTTTTTCGCTCATCTTGGCGCGAGTAATGGGGTTGCCCACTAGTCCTTTCCAACCAGTGAGGTCTTTGCCATTGAAAATTGCTTTGTAGTCATTGTCCGATGAGTTTTCATTGAGAAACTTGTTTATTGCTTCGCGTTGATAACCTGCATCAGGGTTGTCTAGTGTAGCACTTACTTTATTAAGGATAGAAGTTACTTTTGCACCTGCAAACGAGGGGTTGTCTAAAGCTAGTTTCATTGCAGCTTGTGCTGCTTTTTCTTTAAGAGCTGGCACATCCATGTATGGCTCTAACAAGAGCAATGCTTGATACATATTTGTTTTGCCAAGCTGATCAATAATGTTGTTTTTTTGTTTATCATTACTAGCCATTTCAAGCGCCTCGCGCAAAAACAGGTACTTTACTGCTTGCGTCTGGCCTGACATTACAACTTTATTAATGATGGCATCTACAGCCGCACTTTTTTCGGTGTTGTCTTTGCTATTACGAGCAATTTCAAGAAGAGGATATATTACATCGAAAGATTTCCATGAAGCCAAAGCTTCAAATGCAGCGCGTTTTTGTTCGTTCAATCCATTTTTGTATTCTTCCATTAGTTGGCTCATTGCTTCTTGTGTGCCAGTATAAGCCATTGCTGGATAATAGAGGTGTTTTTTAACTCCAGGTTTAGATGCTTGCTTTGTAATAATGGTCATTTGCTCTTCTGCCGATAGATCGTACATGGCGGCGTTGATTGCTTTCTGCAAAGCAGAAACAAAATCAGTTTCTGGCTTTTCGAGTAGCATAAACAGGTCATTTAGGTTGTCCTTTGTAGCAACATGTTGCAAGGTCTTTGCAGCTTCTGCTTTCACTGTTGCGTTGTCGGTAAATAGTTGGTTATAGACCATATTATACTGACTCTCCATTTTGCGATGAGCAATCAGTTGTAGAATGGCAATTTTGCCTTGCTCGCTGCTATCGTTAAATACAGAAGCTAGCACATAAGACATATCGCCATCGTAAGTCGTTAGTGCATCTTTTGCTAAACCAATAGTTTCTTCGTTGTCACTCTTTAGTAAACCTGCTAGGTGCAACAGTGCATCTTCGTTACCAATTTTGGCCAACGAACGTATTGCTGCAGCTTTTAGAAGAAGATTGTCTGAAGTTGTAAATTTAGCAATTTCCGGAACTGCTTTGTCCATCTTTTCATTGCCCATCCAATAGATAATGGGTGTTTGAGTTGCAGGAGATGCAGCATGAAGTTGCTTGAGTAGTGTTGCGTATTCTTTTTCACCCATTTTGTTTGGATACATACGCAATGTGCTTGCTACTAAAGCCGGATTGCCATCCTTAAGGGCATACTCCACCAACTTCATTTTGTTTTCTGTAGGAATACCCATCAAAATATCCATCGCCACAATTTGCAAGTCTGGTTGATTTTGTTTTGCCGCAATTTTTAGCATTGCGTGAGCTTCTTTTTGCACGTTTTTGGTATCAACACCTTTAAGTGTGTGCAACAATGCTAAATAAGAAGCTGTAGTATTATCTTTACCATAAGCAAATTTTTCATCTTTGGCCGCATTCTTCAAAGGTTTCAAAGAAGCCGTCGTACCTAGTGTGCTAAGTGCTTTCTGAACAGTTTTCTTATAATTTTCAGATTTAGCTTCTTTCAGGAGGTCTAGCAATAGGCCTTCGGCATTTTTGCACTTGGTTTGTGCAACTGCATTCACCAATTGAATTTTCATCTCTTCCGATGTGGCTGCTTTCAGAGCAGTCAAAAGGGCACTATTTGCTTTAGCAGACTGCAAAGTTACCAAAGCCCGAGAAGCAGCTCCAACAAGTCGTTCATTGGTCAAGAAAGATGCGAGCACATCTACGTTTTCTTCTCCACCAATCATTTCTAACTGACGAATGATAAAAGCTTTTGTCTCTTCGTGCAAATCCAAGCCAAGTGCTTTGGCATAAGTATTAGCAGTTGCTACACTTTTAGTGTTGTCTTTTGCTACAAAGTTGGTCCATCCACTGAGTGCAAACTCTGCTTTTTCGTTGCTCTTTGGTCCAGGAGGGTTCATGTTGTTTATCAGGTTCATCATTCCTTCTTCGCCTGTCTCCACCAAGTCTGCCATCAATTGATTGTACTGCTTGGGTGTTTCTGCTGGAAGTTGAGCCAACACATCTGCAACAATTGTAGTTGCAGTTCTGTTTTTAGGTGTTTGAGCCGATAGTCCGCCAAAAGCAAATAGGCAGACCAATAGTAAGGCTATATAATTTATATTTTTTCTCATTTTTGTTAGGTTGTAATTTTATGAATTATATGCTCCAAGGTGAACGCATGGGTTGATTCATCAATCTATTTGCTTCGGTGTCGTTAATGAATACTTCATTTACAGGATCATACTCCAAAGTTCTGTTCAGTCTAAGGGCAATTGCTCCCATATTAACAATAGTAGCCGATCTATGGCCATTTATTTCGTTCAGTGCATACTTTTGGCGCGAATGTATGCTTTCTATAAAGTTGGTGTTTTGTTCTATAGGCTCAGGATAGTCTGCCAATTTCTTTTCCCAGTTAGGAATATCGCAAACAAAGTTTTTATATACATTTCCCTTAGGACCTGCTATATAAGGCGTGTCTTCCTTGCCATAATCGCCACCCCACAATACTATCTGGCAGCCATCTTCGTATGTGTAAGTAATGCTTCTCCAAGTACCCACAGCATCGGGGTGCTGTTGAGGTGCATCTACTTCTACTTTAATAGGACTCGTATTGTCTTTATTGAGCATATATTGCACAGGATCTATGTAGTGCTGCCCCATATCGCCCAAACCGCCACCGTCGTAATCCCAATATCCACGGAATGTTTGGTGAACACGATGAGCATTGTAAGGTTTGTAGGGTGCAGGGCCCAACCACATGTCGTAGTCCAACTCTGCAGGTACTGGTTGAGGTTCAAGATGATTCTTGCCTACCCAATAGAATTTCCAATCGAAACCTGTGTGTTTACTAATGGTTACTTTTAGTGGCCAACCAAGCATGCCGCTGTCCACCAATTTCTTTAAAGGTTTTACGGGCGTACCCAATCCGTAAAATGGGTCTTTAAACCTGAACCATGTATTCAAACGAAAGATATTGCCATGCTGCTTTATTGCTTCTACCACTCGCTTGCTTTCTCCAATGGTGCGTGTCATAGGCTTTTCGCAGAAAATATCTTTACCTGCTTTAGCAGCCTCTACAGACATTACGCCGTGCCAATGGGGTGGTGTGGCAATGTGAACAATATCAACATCTTTGTCGAGAATGAGATTTCTGAAATCGTGATACAGATTTATTTTATCTGTTACCATTGATGCAGCTTGCGACAGGTGATTTTTGTCCACATCGCACATAGCAACAACACGAGTGTTGTCATAAGGAATGTGTCCTCGCCCCATGCCACCAACTCCAATAATACCTTTGGTGAGTTGATCGCTCGGTGCAATAAAACCTTTCCCTAACACATTGCGTGGTAAGATTGTGAGTAACCCCAATCCTCCCATCGTTTTTAAAAACTGTCTTCTGGTTTTCATACTTAAGTT
>CAYVLC010000053.1:0-17409 GCA_964452155.1 uncultured Dysgonomonadaceae bacterium | reverse complement strand
AGCAGTGGTCATCATTTGCAAACCCTCATGTGATACACCTCTAATATTCTTAGTTGTTTATTTGCGTGTTGGATAGGGAATGTATTCAGTTTCGTCTCCTTCAATTGTAGGAAACGTTTGCTCCATCCATTTCTGTTTTGCCTCTTCGATGAGTTGTTTGCTCGATGATACAAAGTTCCAATCGATATATCGTTTCTCAGGAAATGGCTCACCACCAAAAATATAGATAGTGCTATTTTCGAGAATCGTAAATTCGCAAAGGCTGCTCTCTTTTGCAACTAGCAATTGCTTCGGTTCGTAAATATTACCATCGCTCTCAATACCCCCTTCAAGGATGTACAAACCCGACTCGCCGTAAAGCTTATCACCAATATTGATAGTCTGTTTCGTTATGCTTTTTATCTCAAGCATATATAGTTTGCTGAAAACAGGGACTGGCGATTTACGCCCAAAGGCCTTGCCTGCAACTAGTTTAAACTGCAAATCGCCTTCTGTCCATATAGGTATCTGCTCTTTGTCTATATGAGCAAACGATGGCTCCATTTGTTCAAACTCTGTTGGTAATGCTACCCATATTTGCAAACCGTGCATCTGTTTAGTTGATTTACGTAAATACTCTGGTGTTCGCTCGGAGTGTACAATGCCCCTTCCTGCTGTCATCCAATTTACTGCTCCTGGTTGTATTTCTATTGCATTACCTAGTGTGTCGCGGTGCATAATGCTACCTTCGAAAAGAAAGGTAAGGGTTGAAAGACCAATATGAGGATGTGGCAACACATCAAAATTGTCATATTGGCTTAGCTCCACAGGCCCCATGTGATCTATATAGATAAACGGTCCTACCATTCTTTTTTGTCTGAACGGCAATAATCTACCCACCATAAACTTACCTATATCGGCGGCTCTTTCAGCTATTATAAGTTCTATGTTTGACATAATCAGTAAATAAAATATTGTTTTTAGGTATAAATATGTTTTTGTATAAGCATCGTAAAAAAACGTCAGACCGTTTTACACGCACTGACGTTATAAACTATGACAGCCTACCTGAACAGTTGTATTTGCAAACTACCACTAAGGTAGTAACTCTTTTTTTGAACGCAAAAATTATCTCACAGCAATATACTTGTTATTTTTGTATATTAAAATGAATCCACTTCTCGAATGCTAGCATAAAGGTATTCAAAAAATCTTTGGTACCATCGTTAATGAGCTTTCCTTCATCGTTAAAAAGTGCTCCAGCTCCTCCAATATATGCTTCGGGCTGGGCCATTGTGTGCATATTTACAAAAACCAACGATTGACGCAAATGATGATTGGCACCAAAGCCACTGATGCCTCCAATGGAAACACTGACAATAGCAGCAGGTTTTCCGCTCCAAGAGTTTTGCCCGTAAGGACGTGAGCCTACATCAATGGCATTTTTCAATACAGCAGGTACCGATCGATTATACTCGGGTGTAAGAAATAAAACCCCATCTGCAGCAACTACTTTCTCTCTAAATGCTACCCATTCTTTTGGAGGAGATGCTTCTAAATCTTCGTTAAACATGGGCAGATCAGAAATATTCAACATTTCAAGCGACAGTGATTCGGGTGCAAGTGCTATTAATTCTTTAGCTGTTTTTAGGTTGTAAGACTCCTTGCGAAGACTTCCTACAATAACAGCAATCTTATATTTTTTCATATTAGTTGTCTTTATTTATATATTTAATTATTGTTTTTGAAACTGTGCGTGAATAATGATGGTAACATCTTTACCAATGCCAGAGGCAGTTGGGTCAAAATCTATATTATAGTCAAATCTGTTGATTGTAGTAGAGGCTTTAACCCCAATTTTTTCTCCTTTGTCATTTGCAACTTTTCCACCAAAGTGCACATCAAATATCACGTCTTTTGTAACATCTTTAATTGTCAATTTGCCGTGTAACAAATAATAGTCGGGTTTGCCTGTAGCTAAAACCTTTGTACTCTTGAACGTCATAGTAGGATAGGTTTTTACTTCAAAAAAATCGGCACTTCTCAAGTGGTTATCTCTCATTTCAACATTAGTATTCAAACTTGCTACTTGAACTGTAAAATCAATATTCACACTTTCAAAATCTTCCTCGTTTATTGTTAAGTAGGCGCTGTAGTCTGTAAACTTTCCATTTACCATACTTATACCCGAGTGTGAAATATTGAAATTCAAAGAAGAGTGATCAGGATCTATTATCCACTGTGTTTGAGCAAATGAGCCAATAGTAAGTAGCATTGTTGCTAATAATAGGAATACTTTTTTCATAATCATTTATATATTTAATTGTTGTTTTATATACATAGACAAAGAGTTACAGACTGCCGTAATATCAAAAAAATGGCAGATTGATTTATTATAACATAGAGTTTTTTCAGTTGGCTCACAATTTTCAACTTTATAAATAAATGCCAATAAGAGGGTGCCACACTTTTTTAAAAAAATAGCACAAAGATTAAATTTGTTTGAGTTTAACACACTCCTACCATAAATTTATAGAAAACCCCAACATTATGATAACAAATCTGAAGCCACTTTGTTGCAAAAAAAGACATTGGTAACAATCAATTGTTAAGATAATAGCTGTAAAAAGGATTAATTGTGTTTGTGGGAGGCTTATATACGATTTCTGTTATATTCAACTTTAATGAAGTGAAAACCATTTTCTCTAGGTGAGATTTCGGGTATATATCATAAACATCCAGTCTAAGGCGGTAAGCATCACTTTCTTCTCATAATTGACAAATAAACATAGTTGACTGTGAATTTTATTCTCATGGCACTGAAATCTACTACGCTGTATTTGACTTTCCTTCTGATAATCGGGGCTTCTGCAACTGTAAATTTGACTTTTCTCTCATAAAAAAGAAATTTACCGTGGAGAACTTAATTTTCATCACCTCAATGCTCAATCTACAGCGGTAAGTAAGATTTTTATCTCATAGTTGCCAATTCTACCATTTATGCCTCATAAACTGTTTTTTTGCTCAACGTATGTCAACTAAAACCTTCATCACTAAATGAGTAGATCAGAAGTATAGATTTAGTAGTTTTTAGAACAATATTTTTTTCGTAAAACACACTGTTTTATGTGGTATCCATCATTATGTAAGTTATATAATTCCAGTAAATCCGTAAACTTCAAAAATTAGAGACTTTTTATCTTTTAAAAGGAACAATTCTCGCGTTTAATAGTTATCTAAACAACACATTTGTGAAACAATTATGGATATCCAAAACAGAAACAACAACGAAGCCATAAACAGATCGTTGGCGCAAGAGCTTTTGCAGCAAATAAGAGAGGCAACATTGGGTGGCCCTAAGAAACTGAGAGAGCGCCATATTAGTAGAGGAAAACTACTGGTGCGTGAACGCATTGATAGGCTTATCGATGCAAACACCCCATTTCTAGAGCTATCTCCGCTTGCTGCCTATGGGCAATACAACGACGAGTTTCCCTCAGCAGGCATTGTTACAGGTGTTGGCCTCATACATGGAAGAGAGACGATGATAGTTGCCAACGATGCCACAGTAAAAGGTGGCACTTATGTGCATGAAACAATAAAAAAACACTTAAGAGCACAAGAAATTGCTGAGAAAAACAATCTCCCTACTGTATATATGGTAGATTCAGGAGGTATCTTTCTGCCCGAGCAATCTAATGTGTTTGCAGACAAAGACGATTTTGGGCGTATATTTTTCAATCAAGCACGCATGTCGGCTGCTGGCTTGCCACAAATAGCTATTGTGATGGGTTCGTGCACTGCTGGTGGAGCTTACATTCCGGCTATGAGTGACGAAACTATTATTGTACGCAATCAAGGAACTATCTATTTGGCAGGGCCTCCATTGGTGAAAGCAGCAACAGGTGAAGTGGTGACAGATGAAGAGCTAGGTGGTGCAGAAGTGCACACTACTATCTCTGGTGTAGCCGACCATTTAGCTGAAAATGATGAACATGCATTAGATATATGCCGCAACATTTTTAGGCATCTCCCGGTTTCTAAAAAACAATCTCTTCTTCGCGAAGAAGCACAAGCACCTAAGTTCCCAACCCAAGAGCTCTATCAGCTCATTCCAGCTGCTAATAAGCCATGGCCCCATGTGCAGATGATTATAGATAGAATTGTGGATAATGACTCTTTCCGTTCGTTCAAAGAAAACTACGGCACCTCGCTGGTAACAGGGTTTGCAAGACTACACGGATACGAAGTGGGTGTTTTAGCCAACAATGGCATTTTATTTTCAGAGTCGGCACTAAAAGGAACTCATTTTATACAGTTGTGCAACTCACGAGGCATACCAATGGTATTCTTACAAAACATTACTGGCTTTATGGTAGGCAAGGAATATGAGCACAAGGGCATTGCTAAAGATGGTGCAAAAATGGTGCATGCCTTAGCCAACTCCACCGTTCCGTTTTTTACAATTATTATGGGCGGATCTTACGGAGCAGGCAATTATGCAATGGCAGGAAGAGCCTACAATCCGCGTTTTCTTTTTATGTGGCCCAATGCTCGCATTTCGGTAATGGGGGCCAAACAGGCAGCACAAGTGTTGTGTACAGTAAAGAGAGATGGGGCTGCTGCTAAAGATGCAACAGTAGCAGACGAAGAGCTAAAGAAAATTGAAGAAAACATTATTGCACAATACGAAAAAGAAGGCTCTCCCTATTACAGCACTTCCAGACTATGGGACGATGGAATAATTGATCCCTTACATACACGAGATGTATTGGCTATGGCCTTAGAAACCTCACTAAATGCACCTTTTGAAAAAGCTAGATATGGAATCTTTAGAATGTAGCAATATTTAAAACAGAACATGATAACAGTAAAACGATATACCAATCAAGTTTGTTATTTAGAGATTGACAGACCCAACAAAAAGAATGCTTTAACAAAGAGCACTATCGAAAAACTGATAGACTTTTTCAAAACCTCGGCCCATTCATCACAATTTAATGTATTGGTGCTATCGGGTAGCAATGGATTCTTTTCTGCAGGAGCCGATCTTGCTTGGATGAAGCAGGCAATGCATCAGTCTGACGAGGAAAACCTAGCAGATGCAAAGCTTTTCAATGATCTGTACCACCAAATGTCGTTCTATCCAAAACCCATTGTTGCAAAAGTAGAGAGAGGAGCTTATGGCGGAGCCATTGGTTTGATGGCTTGTGCCGATGTGGTTATCACATCGCCTAGGGCTCTATTCAAATTTAGCGAAACTGCAATGGGGCTAATTCCTGCAACGGTGGCCCCTTATATTGTAAAGAAGACTGGTAGTAGCCATGCACGCTACCTTTTGTTGTCTGGGTGCCAATTTAATGGAGCAGATGCACTGCACTATGGTTTAGTACACATAGTTGTACCTGCAGAAGAGCTTGAAAACACCAGTCAACAAATAGCAGAACAAATGGCTCATTTAGGACCAAGAGCAGTTGCAAAAACAAAAGAGCTACTGAACTATTTAGATAAAAACGCCTTCAATATTTCTCAGGACACAAAAAATTATTGTGCTTCTTTAATCTCAAATGCACGAAAATCGGAGGAAGGACAAGAGAGAGTCTCCTTATTTTTCAATAGAAACAAATCTCAACACAATGATTGACAACTCTGTACAATATCGCCCCATACACAGACTTTTGGTAGCCAACCGAGGAGAAATTGCAGTGCGAATTGTTCGAACTGCAAGAGAGATGGGCATTACCACCATTGGTGTAGTCACTAAAACCGAACCATACACTACAGCAGATGAAGTGGTTGTTTTGGAAGGAGACACCCTTGCCGAGACCTACTTAAATATAGATGCAATTATAAAAGCTGCATTAACAAAAAAAGCCGATGCCATACACCCTGGCTACGGATTCTTATCAGAGAATCCACTTCTGGCCCATGCAGCACAACAGGCCGGTATTATATTTGTTGGCCCAAAGGCCCATGTTATCCAAAAGATAGGAGACAAAACTAATGCGCGCCTGTTGGCCCAATCTCTTGATATACCAGTTACTAAAGGTTTTTTTGGAACACTAGAAGAGATTTACAAACAGAAGCAAACCCTACCCTATCCTCTTCTCATAAAAGCTGCAGCTGGTGGGGGTGGCAAAGCAATGATTTTGGTGTCGGCTCCTACCGAACTCCACTCAAAACTATTACAAGCAGAACGTGAAGCTGAAAGATACTTTGGCAACAAAACTCTTTTGGTGGAGCAATTCATTCACCAACCACGTCATATCGAAGTGCAAATACTTGCCGACCACCATGGAAACTGCATCCATTTGTACGAGAGGGAGTGCTCCATTCAGCGGCGCTATCAAAAGATTATCGAAGAGTCTCCCTCTCCTTTTGTAACGGAGGCTCTTAGAGAAAAACTCACAGCAGATGCACTAAAACTTTGCAGAAGTATTGGGTATGAAAATGCTGGTACTGTAGAGTTCTTAGTAGATCAAAAAAGCAACTACTTCTTCTTAGAAATGAATACCCGACTACAAGTAGAGCATGCTGTAACAGAAATGATTACTTCTATTGATTTGGTACAACAACAACTACTCGTTGCCATGGGTTTGCCTTTAAAGCTATTGCAGGAAAACATTAAAATAAATGGGCATGCATTGGAGAGTAGAATATATGCCGAAGACCCACAAAACAATTTTCATCCTGCTCCGGGCAAGATAATGAGGGTGCAATGGCCCAAAGAAAGTTTGGCCCGTACAGACAGTTGGTTTCACCAACCAATAAACGTACAGCCAGCCTACGACCCCATGCTAGCAAAAATAATTACGCATGCACCTACCCGCGCCTATTCAATAGAGAAAATGAAAATGGCGCTACAATCTACTCTTCTTATGGGCAATGTAAACAATATCTGGTATTTGAAGAGCATATTGGAGAACAGAGATTTCAATACAGGTAGTATAAACACAAGTTTCTGCGATAATTTTGAAGCACCCATTCCTACCCCATCAACAACTGAACAGGTGGTAGCTGCTATACTTATCTGGCAGTTTCGAAGCAAACTGCAGAGTAAAAATGTATGGGAGGAAATTGGGTTTTTCCGGTTCAACAAACAAGTGAGCTACTCAATCAATGGCAAAACCTATAAAATAGACTATCAAAGAGAAGGAGAGCAACTTAGCTTTTCGATCAATGGTGATACTCCTAAAACAATTGCAAATATTTTATTTACAGACAATAGCATAGAATTTTCGCTCCATTCTATTGAGCATCAATTCAATTGGGTAGTTACTCCCAACAACCAACTATTGCTGGAAAGAGAAGTAGAAAGTTGGAAGGTCGTACCACATCATCAATTGTCAGACAGAAGTGCTAACAAAAGTACCGCTACTCATAATAATAATAATAATGGGTTGTTAGTATCAGCTCCTATTCCAGGAAAAATAATTGAGATAAATATCAAAGAGGGACAAATAATAAAAGCAGGAGAAGTATTAATGATATTGGAAGCAATGAAAACTGAAAACAGCATACAGATGCCTCAAGATGGCATTGTGAAAAAAATATTAATAGCAAATGGCAATCAAGTAAAAGCCAATGAAATTTTGGTGGAAATAGAGAATATCAAAAAGTAGTTTATAAGTCTGTCAATCAATAAAACAATAACATAACTAAACAATCATATATGTATTTATATCCTAACGAGAAACAAGAAGAACTAAGATTGAAAGTTCGTGCATTTGCAGAAGAAGTAATAGCTCCAAAGGCTGCAAAACTGGACGAAGAAGAACGCTTTTCGTCTGAGCTAACAATAAAAATGGGTCAGCAAGGATACCTAGCAATAGTTGCACCCAAAATATATGGTGGCGCAGAGCTAGACACCCTATCGTATATAATTGCCGTAGAAGAGTTGGCAAGAGTAGATAGCTCTCAAGCAGCCACAGTGGTGGCTCACAATAGTTTGGGACTGATGCCCATTATAAATTATGGCTCTACAGAACAAAAAGAGAAGTACCTACCAAAACTCACCTCTGGACGGCATCTTTGGGCTTTTGGTCTCACAGAGGTAAATGCTGGCTCCGATGCACGTGGCACACAAGCAACAGCAGTGCGAGATGGCAATGAGTGGGTAATAAACGGAGCTAAAAGATACATCACAAATGCTTCTACACCATTAACACTGGGTGTAACGTTGCAAGTAATGACCAAAGACAGCAATGGAAATTCAAAATTGACTGCCATTTTTGTAGAAAACGGAACTCCAGGCTTTGAGGCCAAACGAATGCTAGGTAAAATGATGTGGCGAGCAGCAGATACTGCACAACTCACCTTTAAAGATTGCCGTGTACCCTACTCCAACTTATTGGGAGCAGAGGGAAAAGGCATACATTATATGCTCAAAACTCTTGATGGGGGAAGGCTTTCGATAGCGGCAATGGGTTTAGGATTGGCTCAAGGTGCATTCGAAATGGCACTAAAACATGCCAAAACACGCAGACAATTTGGCAAAGCCATAGGACGTAATCAAGCCATTGGGTTCAAATTGGCTGATATGAGTATGAAAATAGAGTTGGCTCGAAATACACTCTATCGTACTTGCATCTTGAAAGACAATGGACAGCCTTACTCAAAAGAGGCCGCTATGGCCAAACTATACACTTCGGAAATTGCTAGAGAAATTGCAGACGAAGCGGTGCAAATTTTTGGTGGCGCTGGCCTCTACAAAGACAACCCCATTGAACGATTCTACAGAGACCAACGATTGCTGCAAGTAGGCGAAGGCACTTCAGAGATTTTGCGTTTGGTTATTGCAAGAGGTTTAGGACTGTAAGTATCGCTAAATATAAGGGAGAATAACATTTAATTAAGTAAGAGGGATGGATATAATAAAAGGTTTTTCGAAATTTAGTAGAGAAGAGAAAATAGCACATATTCAAGACAACTTCCCACTGGTAGCAGATCTAGCTGAAGTAACCAATCGCTATCGGCATGAAACAGATCAAGCAATCTTCGACAACTTTTCAGAAAATACATTGAGTAATTTCTACTTACCTTATGGAGTAGCACCCAACTTTCTTATAGATGACAAAATGTATGTCTTGCCCATGGTTGTAGAAGAGAGTTCTGTAGTGGCTGCAGCAGCTAGAGCGGCTGCTTTTTGGTCAGACCACGGTGGTTTCAAAACAACAGTAGGCAACTCTCTAAAGATGGGGCATCTGTGGTTTAGATGGAACGGAGATGCTGGCATACTGCAAAACCAATCTTCTACACTGGTGGCTCATCTAAAAGCTTCGGTAAAGGTGGTAACCCAACGAATGAAACAAAGAGGAGGTGGTATTGTAGCCATTCAGTTCTTGCAACAAGCAGAGTTGGCAAATGTGTGGCAAATGCAAGTTTCGTTCAGAACAGCCAATAGTATGGGGGCAAACTTTATCAACACTTGTTTGGAGGCCATGAAAGAGCCTCTTGTAAACTATTTCGAAGAGCAAAACCTGCCTGCTGTAGATATAATCATGGCCATACTATCTAACTACACGTCAGACTGTTTGGTTACTTGCCACGTAAGTTGCAAAGTAGAACAACTTGCACCTTATGCTGCAGGACTATCACCCAAAGAGTTTGCACAACGCTTTAAGCTAGCCATGGATATTGCTCATCACAACACACACCGTGCAGCCACGCACAACAAAGGAATCTACAACGGTGTAGATGCTGTGGTGTTGGCTACAGGCAATGATTTTAGAGCTGTAGAGGCAGCTGGTCATTCTTTTGCTGCACGAGATGGCCAATACCGTGCATTGTCGGAATGTGAAATTACAGACCATGAAGATTTCAAACTCTCACTCACAGTTCCATTGGCATTGGGCACTGTGGGTGGTTTAACGCGTTTGCATCCATTGGCCGCTCTATCTATGGATATATTACAAAACCCATCTGCAGAGGAGCTTATGAGTATTGCTGCTGCTGCAGGATTAGCCAATAATTTTTCGGCAGTGGCTTCGTTAGTAACTACAGGTATTCAAAAAGGACACATGAAGCTGCACCTCTCTAATATACTCACAAGTTTTGACGCCACACCACTAGAGAGAGAAAAAACAGAGGCTTATTTTGCAGACAAAACTGTGAGCATACAGAAAGTGAGAGAGTTTTTAAAACGATAATTGATGAAGAAGTTTCATGCCAATGGCAAACTATTAATAACAGGTGAGTACATGGTTCTAAAAGGAGCTGTGGCTTTGGCTGTACCGCTTCATAAAGGACAAAGCCTCACAGTGTCTGCCTCAAAAGAGTATGGCCTCAATTGGTGTGCCAATACCCTTGAAGGCTTGTGGTTTGAAGTAAAATTTAATGAGGAGCTAGCTATTTTGCATGCAACCGATTACAAAAAAGCAGAGACATTGCAAATTATATTGCAAAAAGCAGTGAGGCAAAAGCCTTCTATCAGACAAAAGCTAAACAGTAGTTGTGTGACTACCCAACTAGAATTTGATGCCAATTGGGGTTGGGGCAGCAGCTCTACCCTTTTGCACTTGTTGGGGCAGTGGTTAGAAATAGATCCGTACATACTGATGGACGAAACCATTGGAGGCTCTGGCTACGATATTGCTTGTGCGGGAGCCGACCAACCCATATTTTATAGCCGCACAAATGGAGAACAACCGCAAATAACAACTGCCACTTTCGATCCCCCCTTTATTCAACAAATGGGAATTGTCTATCTCAACAAGAAGCAGAACTCTGCAACGCAAGTGAAGTCTTTTTTGGAGTCTAGAGTCCAAAATAAAGAGTCGATCAAAGAGATATCGGCCCTAACAAAGCAGTTTGCATCTGAACAGGAGATGAGTGCCTTTATGAAACTCTTGCTCCGGCACGAAGAGATAATTGCAAAAGCAACGGGTCTCACAGCTGTCCAGAAGCTTTTATTCCCTACATACAATGGAGCTATAAAATCATTGGGTGCTTGGGGTGGCGACTTTGCTCTTTTTCTTTCGGCAGATAGCTACCCTGCCAGTAAGCAATGGTTTCAATCAAAAGGATATCCAGTAGTGATGCCTTTTGAAGAAGTAATTATAAACAGACAATCACACAAATAATCAATATGCCATATTTAATGACCCAAAATAAAACTCAAAAGCTTACTGTAGAGTGGAAAAGCGCTTCAAATTTGGCCATCGTCAAATATTGGGGAAAGAAGAAACTTCAATTGCCATTAAATCCAAGCATTAGCTTCTCTCTCAAGAATGCTGTAACCACTACACGTGTCACAGCAGAGCCATCGGGGCTAGGAGGTTTTGCTTTCTCTTTAGATGGCAACAAAAAAGAGACCTTCAACGAAAAAATTGCCAATTTACTTCAATTGGCATCGTCCACCCTCCCATTTATAGCCACACATCATCTCACTATTGAGAGCTCCAATACCTTTCCGCACTCTTCTGGTATTGCCTCATCGGCAAGTAGCATGAGTGCATTGGCTCTTTGTTTGACAGACTTGCAATTACAAGTTGACAACGAACCAAACCACAACTTAGCTATCAAAAAAGTGTCAGAGTTGGCACGATTAGGCTCTGGTAGTGCAGCACGTTCGCTCTACGGCGGATGGACAATATGGGGAGAGACCCCAATCATCAGGGACAGCAGTGATAACTATGCTGTAGAGCTTCCCGCCATTCATCCTAATTTTATGCAAATTGCCAATGCCATACTCATCATCGAACCCAAAAGCAAGAAGGTGAGCAGTAGCCAAGGACATGCACTTATGAACAAGCACCCTTACAGAGCAGCACGCATAGAGCAAGCCAACAACAATACTGAGCAGCTCTTGGAAGTGTTAAAGATGGGTGATTGGAATCAGTTTTTCGTTATTGCTGAAAACGAAGCGCTATCGTTGCACGCCCTCATGATGAGTTCCGATCCGGGATACACCCTCCTTCATCCCAATAGTTTAAAAGTAATTGAAGAGGTAAGGAAAGCTCGTCTGGAGCAAAGTCTGCCTGTAGGATTCAGCATGGATGCAGGACCAAATGTGCACTTACTCTATCCAAAATATGAGGAAGCAAAGATTCTGCCATGGATAGAAAATAAGATAAGACCACTTTGTTACGAACAGCAAATACTCTTTGATGAATTGGGAGGTGGACCAGTAAGAACTGATAGGAAACACTAATATAATCTATGCCAACAAATAAAGATAAAATCGACAAAACATTTCATTCCAAAATAATGCTATTTGGTGAGTACAGCATCATTTTTGGATCCATGGCATTAACTATTCCCTATAGCCATTTTAATGGATCGTTGCAGTTCGGAAACAAGAAGAGCGCTAATTTCGAATTTGCCCATCGAAGCAATCTGCAGCTACGCCATTATTATCAGCAATACTTACTACCTACTGCAAGAGAAGGCAAGTTACCAGCGGGGTTCAATCATAAATTGTTGGAGAAAGAGATCGACAAAGGATTGTATTTTGAATCTTCTATTCCCGAAGGATACGGCTTGGGTAGCAGTGGAGCATTGGTAGCGGCCCTGTACGATAGATATATGCCAAACGAGAACAAACCACCACATCCAACTACTCAACCACAAGATATTCACAAATTGAAAAATGATTTAGCTGTTTTAGAATCTTGGTTTCATGCCACAAGTTCTGGCATAGACCCACTCATCTGCTATATGCAGCAGCCTCTTCTTATCAATGAAGGTCAGTCCATCGCTCCCATAAACATACCGAGCTATAATTTAGCTTCCGACACGGCCGCTTTTCTCATCAACACCGGGAAAGCTAGAAAAACAGCTCCCCTTGTGGATCAATTTATGAAGGATTGTGAGCATCCTGAATTTAAAAACAGCATCCTCAACGAGTACACACCGCTCAACAACAGCTGCATACAATCTCTGCTAGATGCAGACATCGAGAAGTTTACAAAAGATGTTCATGCTCTCTCTCAATTTCAAGCAACCTATTTCAAACGAATGATTCCGTCTTCAATACATGAAGATTGGATATATGGACTTTCCTCAGGAAAGTACAAACTAAAGCTTTGTGGAGCTGGTGGAGGTGGGTTTGTATTAGGTTTTACGCATGATTACAAAGAAGTAAAAGAGAGATTTCTTAAGAGAAGAATAGATACAACTCCTGTATATCAAAAAAGCAAGAGTAAAGAAGAGTAATTACATTCTTATAGCACAAACTTACCTAGTTTTTCTATCTATAAAAACAAAATTACATG
This sequence comes from uncultured Dysgonomonadaceae bacterium, assembly GCA_964452155.1. Taxonomy (GTDB): domain Bacteria; phylum Bacteroidota; class Bacteroidia; order Bacteroidales; family Dysgonomonadaceae; genus UBA2632. The sequence goes on along the minus strand of CAYVLC010000053.1, from coordinate 4,216 downwards.
AGCTGTTAACCAAACATTTATATCCTTTTTAACAGAGATAAAGTATAAAAAAGCATATATAAAGTGCCAACTAAGATAGAAAATGTATCTTTGTGCAAAATAAATAGATACACAATTTTTATAAAACAGAATTACAAGAGCTATGGATATATATGCAACATGTCCCATTTCAACTAAAAGAATTGACGAAAAAGTAGCAAGGCTAAACGGACTTTTTACTTTTTTGCTGGTTATATTTTTTATATTTACTCGCCTTTGGTTAATTCCTGCTTTTTTGACATTCGATTTCCTAATGCGAAGCACCAATCTCCCAAAGCTGAGTCCGTTAGCAATTATATCACGCGCTATTGTAAAGCTATTCTCTATGAAGAAAAAGCTTATCAATGCAGGCCCTAAAATATTTGCAGCACGCATTGGACTGATAGTAAGTAGTGCAATTTTAATTTTCTCTCTCATTGGCCTCAATGTAACGCCAATAGTATTAGCTGGCATACTTGGTCTTTTTTCCTTTCTGGAAACAGCCTTTGGCTACTGCGTTGCATGTGAGGTGTATCCTCATTTCAATAGATTGTTGAGTAAACTACAATAATAGAGCCATTGCTGAATCAATTGTAGAGATATCTGTTCTACAAACTCTAGCTCTGTTCGTTGATACAAATATAGCTGTAGCAGCTACCCTACTCTCTTTACAAAACATCTTGTAAGCCACAGTAGGCAGACTATTGTTTCTAAAAAACAACCATAAATTGGTATAGACCTCTCTATACATTTAAGTTTCTTTAATGAAAAAGCTACTTTTTACTCCAATTACACGTGCCAACTTGTTCAATTGGCTAAAACAGCTACCTGTATAGATGAAGATCTACTAAAAAACGAATATCGTATATGTTAGTTAAAAACCAGGAAAATATATAGCCAATTGACCTTGAATTATGGAAATATATCGTTGAAATTATAACAACACGCTACATGTTATTGAAAAAAAACGAATGCCGAATAAGAAAACAGATGACGTGTTTTTTTAAAAACGCATGGAAATAAGAAAATACATAGCGTGCTACAGTACTTTTTGAGGTTATACCACCCAGCAAACACTCTTGTATATGTATGGATAGCAAACACTTACTTAAACTATGAACTCACACATTAATAGAGCAATTACTATTTTTCAGTAATAAGATTGCAAGGCTTTTAGTATAAAACAGGAAAACAGATACACTATACCACTAGATGTTCTGCATTTACGCTTCAAATTATCGAAACATTAATAAACATTTCTTTCGACATTAAATATTTTAAAATTATCCCATAAAAAGTAATTTCCGCTTACCTAAGTTTTATATCGCCACCATCTACCATAAGTGTCTGTCCGGATATATATCTACTATCTTCGCTCAATAGAAAAATGACTACAGGTGCAATATCTTTTTTGGGATCACCAAAACGTTTCATAGGTATATTTTCTGCTACTCGATTATACTCATCAGGATTGGTCACTTTCCATTCGGCTAGGCCATCGGTCAATGCCAAGGGCGACACAACATTTACCTGTATTTTGTCTGCGGCCCACTCATTAGCTGCCACACGACTAAGACCTCTAATTGCCTCTTTGGCAGCTGCATAACTTGCTTGCCCTATATTTCCTCTCATAGCAGCACCCGATCCGAAGTTAACAATGGCTCCTTTGGTTTTCTTCAACTCTGGATAGGCAGCTTTCATAAAGTAAAGAGTAGCATAAAAACCCGCATCTATCGATAAGGCCCAATCGTTGTCTGTGTGCTCTAGAATCGTTTTTTCTACAGAAGGATGGGCATTGTTAACCAATCCTGTGAGTTTTCCGAATCTTGAAACTGCTATTGCCACAGCTTCTTTTGCTACAGACTCTCTTGAAACATCTCCTTTTAAGAAAGTTATTTTGTCAGGATTTTCCATTACTTTTTCTGCACCAGCCTTTTCATCAATATCTACCGCCACTACACACGCACCTCGCTCGGTCAATACGGTTGTCAACGCACCACCAATACCCGTCACACCGCCTGTCACAATTACTACTTTGTCCTTTAAATTTTCCATTATACTTCTATTCTTATTTTACCTTTGTAATATTGTCTTCAGCAGCAAAAACATTATTTTGATACTCACAACAAACTTATAGCTTACTACTCAAAGGTATATCAATTTTGGAAGATATCCAATATTGCAGCTACAATTCGTTATATTTAAAGCCGCTTATACGATGAAAGCGTTTGTTTGTAATGTTGAATGCAATGAGGTACCGCTAGCTGTATTTATGGCTATTGTAGAACATATCCTCCTCCATAAAGCAATTCTAAAGGTATTATCATACAAACTGACCCATGCATTATTCTATCCATAATAAGCATCGAGAGTAATTTTTCAGAATTAATTCTTCAAAAAATAGTTGCCTGTAAATATCAAGTTCACTATCTTTATAAAGTAATATCCAAACAACCAGAGATATGAAGATAATTACCTTAGCAGACAACAGAACCCAAACGGAAAGTTTAGAAACGGAACACGGCCTGTCGTTATACATAGAGACAGACGATAATCAGAAAATATTGTACGACACTGGACAAACCGACCTCTTTGTACGCAATGCACAAAGACTGGGTGTAGATTTAGAAGCAGTTGATAGGGTGGTTATTTCGCATGGCCACTACGATCATATTGGTGGCCTAGTAGATTTTTTGAACATAAACAAATCTGCAAAAGTTTACATGAACGAGTCACTCTTCGAATACGAATACTTTTCGGTGAAGAAAGGTGTAAAAAAAATGAATGGCTTTACACCAGAACTATTAGAGCATAGCGATCGGTTTGTTTTGTTGAACAAAAATGTACAATTTGGTAAAACTAGCTTTATAACAAATATTTCTCATACGTACCACACACCCAAAGGAAACACTATCTTGTACAGACAAAAGGATGGCAAGGAGGAATTGGATGATTTCTCTCACGAATTGATTCTTGTTGTTGATACTGCAAAAGGATTGTGTATCTTTACCGGCTGCGGACACAATGGGGTGCTGAATATAGCTGCTACAGTGCAATCGTTTATCCCCTCAAAAAAGATTCATTGTTTGTTTGGAGGATTTCACCTGATAGATGGCAAAGACTTTGTGGAAACAGAAACTACAGAAGAACTAACCAACATAGCCACCCAACTGGTTGCCTTGATGCCTACAGCACATTTCTATACGGGCCATTGCACAAGCGAAAAAGCCATAGAGGTGTTGAGCAACAAAATGGGAGGAAGGTTGGAGCCTTTTTATGTAGGCAAAGAGGTTATATTATAAAAAAATCATATAATACAAACAGGTCGTTAGAATTATTGAAATGAAGAAACAATTACTTATTCTTTTTGCGCTTTTACTCACACTAAGCGTTTCTGCACAAAAAAGTGAGCAAGATATCTTTTGGAACACATTGAGTAGCCATTGCGGAAAATCGTTTGAAGGAAAAATAACATCAGAAGGAAAGAACGATGGCTTTGATGGAAAGCAATTGGTGATGCATGTAAAAACGTGTTCGGATAGTGAATTGAAGATACCGTTTTTTGTGGGAGATGATAAATCGAGAACTTGGGTTTTGACAAAATATGCAGATGGTATTCTATTGAAACACGATCATCGGCACCCCGATGGTACTCCAGAAGAGCTAACCATGTATGGAGGCAAAGCAACCAATTTTGGTAACCAAAACATGCAGTTTTTTCCAGCCGATCAAGAAACAAGCGACATGCTTCCGCGTGCAACTTTCAATGTTTGGTGGATAACGGTGGATGCAACCAGTTTTACCTACAACTTACACCTCATAAATACCGACCGAGTATTTACAGTGACATTCGATTTGACAAAGGAGGTTGAAAGCCCTGAAGAACCTTGGGGATGGGGAGTTAATTGATATTGAAATGGGTTGGGGGTATGTAGTATGAGTTTTGGAGTATAATCAGGAGCTTATAGCATCTTCGAGAAAAGTTTCTCGCAAAGGCCCTAAGGTGCTAAGAAATGCGTTTATAGGCCCTAATGGCTAGGGTGTTCAATACGATGTGCTAATTTTTGTGTAATATTTAGTTTAATATTTCACCCCAGCTGCCTATTTATATACATGAGTATTAAATCCTCAAAGAAAACTCAACTTTACATTTCCAGACAACTGCACGCAGCGTAGCAAATAGGAGTTAACTAAAAGT
>CAYVLC010000052.1:0-17562 GCA_964452155.1 uncultured Dysgonomonadaceae bacterium | reverse complement strand
ATAGAACGACTGAAAGAGAGGAAACAAAAAGAAGACATGCTACTCAAAATTAGTATGTTTAAGCTCAAAGTTAGAATGCTCGATAGTCTTATCTTAGAGTCTGATCTCTACACCCTAAACAATGCTGTAAACACATTTTTGCGAAATTTACACAAATGCAAAAACGATAAGGTGTTAAATCAAAAGGTGTTGGGGTTTTTCTATATGATTGCAAACAATGAAACACTTGCCGAAGCAATTAATAAATATGGATTGGATGATGAGGTGGACCAAGTATGCAATTCTCACAAAATGTTTAACTCTATTGTCGAAAAAAGGATTGAGCTTCTTTCTAAACGTCCTAAAGTCTTATCAAGAGCTATAAGCAAGGATTTGCTGAATAGAATTGACCACCTTTTTCAAGCCATTGAGTTGGCGTATATAGTGAGCCAAGAGACGGCTGCAGATGCAGGTATGGACAGTAGTGAAGATTTAGCTCGTTTGCTTAAAACTTTGAACCAACTATCGGTAATGTTCTATAAGTCGGCCAAGTTGCGTGAGCAAAACAACCAACGCATAGCCTTAATGGAGCAAGACAATGATTTAGATGCAGTGGTTACTAATGATATTTTGTGCGAAGCAACCACCCCTACAGACCATGACCATGACCCTGCAACTATAAGTATTGAGAGGGATGATTATGAAAATAGGGTTGATATAATACCACCAAAAAGAGTAGAGCACAACCCTAGAAGCCATAGTGAGACACTACTGTTGGAATCTGACCCCCAAAAAGAGTTTGTAAAGCAATCTAATACCAAAGCATTTAGTGCTGATAAGATTGAGACAAAGCTCTTAGAGAGTTCTACCTAAAATAGCGTTTCAATAGCTTTTTCATCACTATTTTACTACTTCACCCAAAGGGCGAAGCACCGTATTTTGTGCCTATATAAAACCAAGGATAGTATTGCTTAATTGTTCAACACATTATAAACAGTTCTGCGCAAAGTACCTACTTCGTTGTCGCCACTGTATTCCCAATACATGCCACCTAGCAATCCTTTCTCTTTAATAAATTGACACTTAATGGCTATCGACTTCTCATTTTCGAAAGTACACACAAACACACCATCACTATCAACTAAATAAGGCACCATGGCTATGTCGTCCCATTCTACTCGAAATTTAGTTTGCTTCTCTAAATCTTTAAAATCCATAGGTCCTACAACACTTCTATCACCTTTGCCATAGAAAGGCATACCCAATACCAACTTCTGGGCCGGAATGCCTGCTGCTAAATGATAGTTTACAGACTCCTGGACTGTAATGTGCCCTGCAAGATGCGAACGATAGAGAGGAGCGTGATGCTTTGGGGGCATTGCCATATCGTAGGCCATGATATTAACAAAATCTATTGAAGAATCAATTGCTCTGAAATCGACATATTCTGCAGTCGAAACAGAGGCAAGTGTCAACAGCTTATTGCGCCCAATAGCACTACGAATGTCTTGCATCAATAAGGTAAAATTGTGTGTGTCGTCAGGCGTAGCAGATATTCCTCCAGCTATGCTGGTAGGATACTCCCAATCGATATCAACACCATCTAAACCAAACTCTTGCACAATCCTTTGGCAGTCTAATGCAAAAAGCTTGCGCTTTGTGGCATCTGCAGCCATTTCACTAAAACGGCCACTACCCCATCCTCCAATTGATAGCATGACATGCAAGTGTGGATGATGCTCTTTCAATCCTACAATTTGCATTAATCGAGCTTCGTTGTCAATACGGACTCCATCAAAAGAGTCAGTTACATGCCCAAATGCATAATTAATGTGGGTAATATACATTGGGTCTGGCGCAACGTTGCTCCAGGATGTTACGTAAGCTACTACCACTTTTTTTTCGAGCTCAACATTAGATTCAGAACACCCTGTGAACGAAACGAGCAAAGAAAATAACAGTACAAATATATTCTTCATAATTTATATAGTTAAGAGTCCTACAATTCGAGAAATCTATTTCCCTTGCAGCAATATTTCAATAGCTTTTTCCAACTGCAAATCTTTGCCCAATAGTATAGAGGCAGGGTCGTTGTACACTTCAATATCTGGCTGCAGGTCTTGGTTCTCTAAATATTCTCCACGCATATCTTTTACGGCTACTTGTGGTATTCCAAACACAATACTCGGATCTATCTGCGATTCCCACCAAACGGCTGTCATTGTTCCCGGCACAGGAGTGCCAATGAGCTTACCCAAACCCAATTCTTTGTAGAGCCAAGGAAAACCATGGGCATTGGAGTAGTTGTCTTCGCACATAAGCACCGCCGATGGTTTGTTCCATTTGTTGAATGGATCGCTGCCAATGTACTGACCACGAGGCTCAAATCGTTGATATTCTTTTCCGCCCAAGAGTGTCACCAAGTCGTCGTGCAACCATCCTCCACCATTATGGCGGGTGTCTATTATAACGGCTTCTTTGTTTCTGTAGCGACCCAGCAAATCTGAATAGACTTCACGGAAACTGTTACTATCCATGCCTCGCACATGAACATATCCTACTCGCCCACCCGAAATAGAGTCGGTCATTTGGCGGCGTTGTTCTATCCATCTTTTGTACAACAAGTTAGACTGTGCACCAAGCGATATGGGTTTTATCCACTCTTCCTTTTCAGCACCATTTTCTGAGGCTTTAAATGTAAGGAGTACTTTCTTGTCTGCTTTCCCGGCCAATAGAGGGTGGTAATCTTGCCCCTTTTTTATTGGCTCATTATTAATCTTAGTGATGATAGTGCCAGGAGCTATTTTTAAATTTGCAACAGTGAGAGGGCCTTGGTTAATTATTTCTTTTATTTTCAGTCCATTGCCACTATACGTTTCATCGAAAAAGGCACCCAAAGCAGCAGTTGGCATTGGGGCAGCAGGAGCAGAATAGCGGGCCCCTGTATGTGAGCCATTTAGCTCGCCAAGCATTTCTGACAGCATTTCTGCAAAGTCGTAGTTGTTGTTTATATGTGGCAAGAATTGCTCATAAGTTTCCTTGTAAGCGTTCCAATCTATGCCGTGCAGGTCTGTTACATAAAACTTATCCTTTACCTGTTTCCAAGCATGATTAAATATATAGGCGCGTTCTTCTTCGGGTTGATATTCAAATTGAGCTTCCATCTTTATTGGAGTAACGGCGCCTTTTTCCATATCAATTTTCTTGAGTTGGCCACCTGCTAGCAACAATATATTTTTACCTACACTATCGGTGTGCAATGTACCAGCACCCGTTGCCTTCGATAAAATCTTCGACGACTTCTCTTTCAGATCATATACCCATAGGTCGTACTCTTTTTCAAACTGGGTAAGGTAGTATAGCTTGTCCCCATCTTCGTTTAGCATAGCATCTGCTACAGACGAGGAGTTGGGTGTGAGACGAATGATGCGATCCCTTCTGTTCTCTAAATCGAACCTCAAGTGCTTTACCTCTTTTTTCTTACTCTCTTTATCGTCTTCATCCTTTTTGCCTTTCGTTGTTTTTTTTAGTTTTTCTTTGGCTGCTTTTTCCTCTTTCTCTTGCTCGTCTAGCAAAGCAAGTTCCTCTTTGGACATCTGGAATTTGTGGTATGCCTCACTGTCGAAAAACATAATATAAGCATCTCTGTGAGCGCCCCAGCTGCCATGGCTGCGATAACCAGCACGATCCGAGAACCAAATCATGCCCTTGCCATCTTGCACAAAACGAGGGCCACCATCGGTGTATCCACTTTCGGTAAGGTTGGTTAGTTCTCCACTTCCGTCTGCTTTTATCAATGCAACATCGGTATTGTTCCATCCACCCACACTTATATACTTAGCAAGAATCCACTTGCTATCTGGAGACCACCTATACCACTGGTCTCCATCGGAATAAGAGTAGTTATACTTGCCCTCAAGTACTGTGCGTATCTTTTTATCTTTCAAATTCAACACACGTATTTCGGTTCGGTTATGCAAAAAAGCAATCTCTTCTCCATTGGGTGAATACAAAGGTTGAAACGAAGCCGAATCGGTATGTGTGAGTTGCTCCTCCCTGAAATCAGAAGCATAAAGGAAATGCTTTTCCTCTTTTTTTACGAGCGATGTTTGATAGATATTCCAGCGTCCATCACGTTCTGCGGCATAAAGTATCGATCGTCCATTGGGGCTATACGACACATTGCGCTCTTGCTCTGGGGTGTTAGTGATGCGACGGGTAGTGCCATACTCCACAGAGGTTACAAATACATCGCCACGAACTATAAAGGCAATCTCATTGCCACTTGGCGACACATCCATCTCTTTTATCCCGGTAGTAAAATTGATGTGCTTTAGCTTATCTTCTTGATTGTCGGTTACAATTTGTATGGCAATCTTTTGGGGTTGCTCCTGCTCCCTCATAGTATATATCTCGCCATTATAAGAGAAACAGAGTGTTCCAGCATCACTCACCGAGAGAAACCTTACCGGATTGTCTTTAAAATCTGTCAGCCTAGTTGCTTGTGTATCATCTATGCCTCTTTTATATACATTGAACGAACCATCTTGTTCGCTTAAGTAGTAGAACGATTTTCCGTCGGCTGTCCAGCGCGGGTTCCTATTTTCTCCTTTAAACGAAGTGAGCTTCTTATACATTCTATTCTCTCCCAAATTGCACAGCCAAACATCGCGTGTAATGGACGATTGGTGTCTTTTTCGCCAAGGGTCTTCATACCCTTTTTTATCGTGGTAGAGCATCTTTGTTCCCGTAGCATCTATTGATATATCTTCCATGGTAAGCGAAGAGAAAAGAGTAGGACGATTGCCCTCTACATCTACTTCGTAAATCTGTGGAAATTGGCCAGAAGGGAACTCTCCATGGGCAGCGTCAGGAATTATATTGGATGTATATAGTATATGCTCATTGTTGCGAAATACAACAGGATAAGCATGCGAAGAGTGCGACGTGAGCCTTTTGGGGGCACCACCTTGAGCCGACATCAAATATACATTGAAGCTATTTTCACGATTTGAAGCAAATGCTATAGACTTACCATCGAGAGACCATATAGGCCTTGAGTCGTGTCCTGGGTGTGTTGTCAATTGCATTGCGCGTCCACCCGCTGTGGGAACTTTGTAAATATCGCCCTTGTACGAAAAAACAATTTCTTTTCCGCTGGGTGATATTGCACTGTAGCGCATCCATAAGGGAGACTCTTGTGCTGCCAAGCCGAGCATAGAAATGAAGGTGGTGAGAATCAACAAATAAGTTTTCATGTAGTGTAAGTGTGTAAATAAATTTTGTGTAGTTGTGAAACGTCACAACACTGTAAATAGTCGTCTGCTTTTGCTCCAATATATAAAGGAGCAATACCATACTCATTAAATTTGCAATTGCTCCTTGCATTACAGAGCAAAGTTAACAAAAAAGAACATCTAAAAGTTATTTAACTACATTTCTTTACAGATAATTTGGCGTGGTAGTAATAAGATATGTTCATTGATTATTTTATCATAAAACAATCCTTCTTGATCTTCTTATAAATATCTCTAAGCAAACAGATAATAAGACCCAAACAGCCAGAAAGCAGCCTGCAAAAATGCCGCAACAAATTTCCAAAATTGTATGCAAGTAAAAGGTAATACAAATAATTTAGTTTACCTTTGATATTATGTAAACAATAACATCTATAGCAAAGTAAAAAAGAAACCACCCCTTAAACAAAAAAAATGAAACAAAAACAAACAAAACTCTGCAAAACCTATCCTGCAAGTATCATACTCATATACTTTGCATTAATTTCACTTTTCATTTCCTGTTCAGACAGTACACAAGATAACTTATCTTCTAAACCCGTGTTTGAGTCATTTACTTTTCATCATGAGCTCAACAGAAATTTAGAGGAAACTGCTACGGGCAGAATATCTTATCACGACATCACCCTATCTATCCCTTACGATACATCGCCCAGCGAATTGATCGCAACCTTCAACCATACAGGCGCTTACATACAAATTGGAGGTGAGCTGCAAGTAAGCGGTGAGACAATAAACGACTTTAGCAAACCACTAGTTTACAGTGTAATTGCTCACGATGGGTCGAAAACTGACTACACCGTTTCTGTAAAAATAGCCCTCCCACGTATTCCGCGTGTTTATATCAATACAACAGGGGGAGTACCCATACTAGATAAAGAAAACTACATCAATTCTACTGTAAAAACCGAAGACCTCGATAAATATTTCTCGAACGAAGTAGAGTTTACCTCCTCGGCCAGAGTAAAGGGACGTGGCAATTCTACATGGGGAATGCCAAAGAAACCATATCGCATAAAGCTAGACAGCAAAGCGCCCCTACTGGGAATGAAAACGCACAAAGACTGGGTATTGCTTGCAGATTATTTAGACAAGTCTTTATTAAGAAACATCACAGCGTTCGAAGTGTCAAGGATAGCAGAGATGAGCTGGACACCAGCATCTGTGAGTGTCGATTTTTATTTAAATGGAGTATATCAGGGAGTTTATGCATTGACAGAACAAGTGAAAGTGTCAGAAGAAAGGCTAGATATGAAGCTGGTGAAACCAACCGATAATACCGGCGAAGCATTAACTGGAGGTTATTTGCTTGAGCTTGATTTTCATTTCGATGAACTGTATAAATTCAAAACCGATCTGAAAAGCCTCCCTATCATGTTTAAAGATCCTGATGAACCTACAAAAGAACAGTTCGAATATGTAAAAAACTACTACAACAATGCCGAAAGGGTTTTATATTCAAACAACTTCAAAGACCCCGAAGAGGGCTATCGCAAGTACATTGATATAGAGTCGTTTATCAACTATTATATTGTACAAGAATTATCAAAAAATGTTGACGGAAACATGCGTGGCAGTTGCTACATGGCTATTCGCCGAGGTGGTAAGATAGAACAACCCTTGGTGTGGGATTTTGATCTCGCTTTCGGCAATGCAGATTATATTACAACGGAACAAGGGGCATCCTCGGCAGAATGGGATGGTTGGTTCATTAAAACCAGTTCACCCTGGTTCGATCGCTTCTTTATCGACCCCGCCTTTGTAGCTCAACTGAAAGCGAGGTGGAATGAATTGAAACCGCAGCTTGACGAAATTCCCAGCTTTATAAAGCAGCGTGCATTGATGTTAGACAAATCGCAGATCAGAAACTTTGGCTCTAAATCGAGTAATGGAGCAGGATGGAATATTAACAGCAAGGAGTGGAACACAAACAGAATAAGAGGCTCTTACGATGCTGAAGTGAAATATTTGATAGACTTTGTAGAAAAACGCATTGAATGGTTGAATACAAATATAAACAATCTGAATTGAAGGTGGCAAGCAGTATTTATCGCTGAAACACTCTTGCAAATTACAACAACCACATCCTCTTAATTCTTAACTCACAATTAATATCTCAACTCATTTTTATTACGTATATTTGAAACAAAAAAAAGAACACTATAATATCGTAAACAGCAACATTTTTATTTTATGAAAACAATTTTAAAAGCTACAGCACTCTTACTCATAGCATTTGTGGTGAGCTCGTGCACACAGCAAAAACGCACATTAGACCTACCCAACATCATGCTAACTACCGATTACTTAATTCCGCACCCAATGGAAATAACTGCCACCAATAGTAGTTTTCCATTAGATCAGTTCACAGCTATCTCCACCTCTGCCAATGAGGGCTTTGAGGATGTAGGTCTTTTCTTAGCAGAAAAAATTAAAGCTACAACCAACTTGGACCTGCAGGTGAACTCTTTGGAAACAAAAGGTATAGAAACAGTCATTAGCATTATACTGAACGATGATTTTGACACAGACAATCTTGAGGCCTATCAACTTGATATTCGTCAAGATTCAATTGTTCTCAAAGCTGCCTCAGCAGCAGGAGCTTTCCGTGGTATTCAAACAATACGCCAACTCATTCCTGAACAAAGCAATGAGGAGCTTGCCAATTATAGCATTTGGACTATTCCTACTGGTGAAATCGTTGATGCCCCTCAGTTCAAATTCCGTTCGGCAATGCTTGATGTAGCTCGCCATTTCTTTAGTGTAGAAGATGTGAAGAGGTATATTGATATATTGAGTTATTACAAAATGAACAATCTACACCTACACCTTACCGATGATCAGGGTTGGCGCATAGAGATAAAATCGTGGCCCAAACTTACAGAAATAGGAGGAAAAACAGAAGTGGGTGGCGGAGAAGGTGGTTTTTACACACAAGAACAATATACAGATATAGTGAACTTTGCAGCCAGACGCCACATCAATATAATTCCAGAAATTGATATGCCAGGCCATACCAATGCTGCCTCGATGGCCTATCCATTCCTCGATGGAAGCGGAAAAGAACTCAAACCCTATGAAGGCATTGAAGTAGGATTTAGCACTTTCGATTGTAGAAAAGATACTGTTTATGCCTTTATAGATGATGTTATTGGTGAACTTGCCGCCATCACTCCTGGTGCATACATCCATATTGGTGGAGATGAAAGCCTTGTAACAACAAAAAACGATTTTAACTACTTCATTAATAGGGTAGCTAAGATTGTAGAAAAACATGGCAAACAGATGATTGGTTGGGATGAAGTAGTACATGCAGATGTTGTAGAAAACTCCGTTGTACAGTATTGGAACAAAAAGGAGAATGCACAAAAAGGAGTAGAAAATGGGATGAAAGTGATTCTATCTCCTGCAAAGAAAGCTTATTTAGATATGAAATACGACGAAGAGTCGGAATATGGACTTATATGGTCGGGTTATATTCCTGTTGATACAGCATATAATTGGTCGCCAGAGACTTATGCAGAAATCCCTCTCGAGAGTATTCTAGGAGTTGAAGCTCCTCTCTGGTCAGAGACTATTAGCAACTTCGATGAAATGGCCTACTTAGCTTTCCCAAGAGTTATTGGCTATGCAGAACTGGGTTGGACAATTGAAAAAAACCGTGATTGGAACAATTATAAAACACGCCTGGCAAACCAAACCCCCTATCTACAACGCGAAGAGGTGAAATATTATCCTTCCAAACTTATTGATTGGAAAAAGTGATGTGATATGCTTTAAGAAGTAATGCATATATAAGTAATGAATGAGGGCGAATCCTATGGGGTGCGCCCTTTTTTGTTGGCAGAGTTAAAGATAGTATGGGGTGCGAGAACGGGCACCCTGACTCTGATTGCAAACATTTATGTTTTAATTAATTCATATTTACAAACAGAGCAATACGCATCTAACGATGTTATTATCAGTAATGTTATTACAGCACTAAAGAGAAGGTGGCGAGACAAGAGAAAAAACAGGTAAGCCTGCTAGGTATTTGGCGCAAATACCTATCTTATAGTACAAAACGTACAGCGTATCTTGTACCTGCTCATCAGTCCAATCGGTGTTATCCGTATTCCCAATCATTTAGATGCTATAGCATGTTGTTCTGCATACTCTATTTTATTCTGCAAAAAAAAGACCTACATATAATATGTAAGTCTTTTTTTACTTTTGTGTGGTCCCACTTGGGCTTGAACCAAGGACTCCCTGATTATGAGTCAGGTGCTCTAACCAGCTGAGCTATGGGACCTGATTCGATATGTCGATATCGAAAGCGGGTGCAATATTACTATATTTTTCAATAACTACAAAATAAATCGGCCATGTATGCAACAAAAAGTCGAAAAATTGTACATTTTGTGCTCAATTTGGCTTATGGGTCTATCCAATCGCCATGTTCTTTGATAAGAGCTATCAATCTATCGACTGCTTCGGCTTCTGGAATATTCTTCTCTATCCGCTCTTTCTTTTTATAAAGAGACACCTTGCCAGGCTCTGCACCAACGTATCCATAATCGGCATCGGCCATTTCGCCAGGGCCATTTACAATGCAACCCATTACACCAATCTTCAATGTCTTGAGGTGCGAGAAAGCTGCTTTTATCTTTGCTACAGTGTCTTGCAAGTTAAACAATGTTCGTCCACAACCAGGACAAGAGATAAACTCCGTTTTGCTAGTCCTTACCCGTGCAGCTTGCAGTATGCCAAACATATAAGCATCTACTTCGGTGGCAGCAATAGTGCCCTCGTTAGAGAGCATAATGCCATTTCCGAATCCATCCAATAGTATTGCACCTAAATCTGCACTAGCTTTTACTTGCAAATCTTCACTTTCGTTCTCCATATATGAGCGATGCAATACTACAGGCATAGAGCAATCGTGTTCTAAGAGCTGATGCATAAAAGCACGCTGCTCGCCTACTCCATTGGTATGATTGGTGTCTAGAATGATAACTGTGTTGTGCAGCTCATCCATTTTTTCTATTAAGTTGTATTTTGCTAAATGGGGGTAAGATAGTCTTAGAAACTTCAGTTTGCTATTGCACGCTAGAAGCAGTGGCAACTCATCGACCGTAAATAGTGGATAGTAATCTATTTGATCTGTCCACGATTGGTAATCGATAATCAACTTCATGCCTTTGGGCATATCGGCAGGAATTTCATCTCCTACATATACATAATCTGGTATAAAATGGGGGTTGATGGTGCCGCCATTGTTCTTGGTCCTATCTGAGATAACTACAGGCAAACTTTGGCCGCCAATGTTTCTTACTTTGTGCGTGAAGCGCTTGTCTGTAGAGAAAAAAGAAAATTTCGGGCTGGCTTTAGCTTCAATCGGATCATGCCCTTGCCGCAATGCTACATAATCTACCAGCTTTTGAGCAACAGGCAGCTCACACTCAGGGTCTTCGCTCAACGACACCCTAATAGTATCGCCAATACCATCCGAAAGCAATGCCCCAATACCAACAGCCGACTTGATGCGCCCGTCTTCGCCCCCACCCGCTTCAGTAACACCCAAATGTAGGGGAAAGTGCATAGCTTCGGCATTCATACGATCAATGAGCAATCGTACCGATTTGGTCATCAACAAGGTATTGGACGATTTCAATGAAATTATAATATCAGTGAAATCATGTGCTAGGGCTATTCTTAAATATTCGAGACACGACTCTACCATTCCCTCGGGAGTATCGCCGTAGCGACTCATTATTCTATCCGACAAAGAACCATGATTTACCCCAATGCGAACAGCAGTGCCATTATTTTTACAAATATCTAGAAATGGAACAAATTTATCTTCAATTTTCTTTATCTCTTGGGCATACTCATCATCGGTATATTCCACTGAGGCAAAAGATTTTGTTCTGTCAACAAAGTTACCAGGATTGATGCGTACCTTCTCTACATACTTGGCTGCAGTGATGGCTGCACGTGGATTGAAGTGGATATCTGCTGACAAGGGCACATTGTATCCTTTTTTGTGTAAATCAAAGTGTATGTTTTTAAGATTCTCTGCGTGCTTCACACCCTGAGCAGTTAGCCTTATCAATTGGCCTCCTGTTTTTATAATTCTCTCGCATTGTGCAACGCTGGCATCAGTGTCCAAGGTGTCGGTATTGGTCATTGTTTGCACAAGTATTTTATGCGCACTTCCCAAAGTGACATTACCTACCCTCACGTCGCTGGCACAACGTCGCTTATAATTGAAATAATTCATTGCAGTTGTCTCAATATATATAGATGTATTGCTTTAACGCTTCAAAGGTAATATTTCTATCCAATATCCATCGGGATCGTTGATAAAATAAAGACCCATCGATTCGTTTTCGTAGCAAACACAACCCATCTCTTTGTGAAAGGCACGTGTTTTATCGTAATCGTTTTCTACACGCACACACAAGTGTTGCTCATTGTCGCCAAGTTTATAAGGTCTGTCCCAATCTCTCAGCCAAGTTAGCTCCAATGTAAATCCTGTGGTGCTGTCGCCAATATAAACTAATACAAACGACCCATCAGAAGACTCTTTTCTTCGCACCTCTGTCAGCCCCAATGCTTTCTCGTAGAAGTCGAGACTTTTCTGAAGGTCCAACACATTGATATTATAATGATCAAATCTGCTTTTAATTTCCATATTTATTTTAAATGTTATAGGTTTTTTATATGAGAAAATAGTAAAACTTATCCAAACTAAAGCGAGCGCATATTATTCTGCTGTTTACTTCAAAGTAGATTATTCTATTCTGAATGATTGCCCCCTTTGCTTCAGCCCGAGCAACCTTGTGCCAGCCTTGCGAGCTATTGGGTCAAATTGTTGAATCAACTCATAATTACCGCCAAAGTGTAGCGGCAATAAGTTGTGCGTTTTCACTTTATTAATAAACTGCTCTCCGCCACGCATAAAATCTTTTCCAAGGCGAGGATCAAGAGGAAACATAGCAATGTCCACCTCACTCACCTCTTCCGATAATAGTTCTAATTCACAAATATACTGATTTTCGTACACAAAAGACTCATCTTTTGGCACCTCTTCATTCCAATGCCAGTTATTTAAATCTCCGGCATGAAATATTTTAGCTCCTTTGTGCTCAATATAAAAGCTTGCTCCGGCATCTGTAGAGCCATATGCCTTTATCTTTATATGGTGGTCTTTGTAATGTTGTAGTTTGTCAAGATAAACAATTTTATTGTCCTTCAGTGAGGTTATTCCATGCAATGTATCTGCAACTTCTTTCGAAAAGACATAGGTAATATTTTCTTTATTGCGGCACCAAGAGAGGACCTCTTCGTTAAAGTGGTCTTTATGAGAGTGAGTACATAGCACATATAATGGCGTCTCTTTTTGAAGAAGATGATTGGCTACCCAGCCAGCTTCTCCATCTTTCGTGGTGTCTTCATAATAATCAATGATTACAGAAAACTCGTCAAATTCTATGGCACAACAACTGTGATATACATAAGTAACAATCATAGGTAAATAAGTTTTTTTTCAAAATTACAATCTGTTTCCTACTATAACAACTGAGCCAATAAAAGTTTCAAGCAGAGCCATTATTTGCATCATTTTGTGGGCCTATTACAGAAATACTTTTCAAATAAGTAAACTAAAGTTCTATAAAAACGTTTACCAATTGCACATTATTCGTACTTTTGCGCAGTTATTGAGAATTAAAACAATCAACATAATATATTTTAAAGATGAAACACAACTTATTAAAAGGGAAAAGAGGGATCGTATTTGGCGCCCTCAACGATATGTCTATTGCTTGGAAAGTAGCCGAGCGTGCAGTTGAAGAAGGTGCTACAATTACTCTATCTAACACACCAGTAGCTGTGAGAATGGGTGATACAGATGCATTAGGAAAAAAACTAAATGCTGAAATATTGCCTGCAGACGCCACCAACGTAGAAGATCTGGAAATGGTTTTTGCTAAATCGATGGAAATCTTGGGTGGTAAAATAGATTTTGTGTTACACTCCATTGGCATGTCTCCCAATGTGCGTAAGAAAAGAACTTACGACGATCTAGATTACGACCTTTTAGACAAAACGCTTGATGTGTCGGCAGTTTCATTTCACAAAATGCTGCAAGTGGCCAAAAAGATGGATGCCATTCAAGAAGGAGGTTCTGTAGTAGCACTTACCTATGTTGCAGCACAACGTGTGTTTTATGGCTACAACGATATGGCCGATGCTAAGGCTTTGTTAGAATCTATTACACGTAGTTTTGGATACATATATGGTAGAGAAAAAGGAGTGAGAGTAAATACTATTTCTCAATCTCCCACCATGACAACAGCCGGAAGCGGTGTGAAAGGAATGTTAGACCTGTTAGACTTCTCAGAACGCATGTCACCCATTGGCAATGCCGATGCCGATGATTGTGCCGACTATTGCATTGTAATGTTTTCTGACCTTACACGCAAAGTTACTATGCAAAACCTCTACAACGATGGAGGATTTTCGAGCATGGGTATGAGCATCCGTGCCATGAAACAATATAGCAACGGGTTGGACGAGAGCAAAGATGAAGATGGAAAAGTTATCTATGGATAAAAAATATTTGAGCTACTCTGTGCTTATCAGATACTAGCTACATCGCTTCAAAAGATACACCCCCTACACTTTTGTAAATATTTACGAAAATGTAGGGGGTTTTCATTGTTTCATTTTGTGATTTATCTCTTGAATACCTAATTAAATTATGTAAATTTGTAATATAAAATAAATAACATCATATGGATATCAACAATCTTGCCCCCATTATATTGTTTACCTACAACAGACCGTGGCACACACAACAAGTGCTCTCTGCATTGCAAAAAAACAAATTGAGCCAAGAGAGCCATCTGTACATATTTTCAGACGGAGCCAAAAACTATAAAGATGAAACATCTGTTGGCGAAACACGCAAAATATTGGCCCAAACAACAGGATTTAAGAAAATAAAGATTATTGAACGACCCGTAAACTATGGATTGGCAGCCAATATTATCAATGGAGTCTCGACTATTATAGAAGATTACGGAAAAGTAATTGTGTTGGAAGACGATCTAATTACTGCTCCCTCTTTTCTTACCTTTATGAACAATACCCTCGCACTTTACGAAGATGTTGACGAAGTGGCCCATATTCACACCTTTTGCTATGCAGGATTGGACCTACCCGATACTTTCTTTATAAAATGGGTAGGCAGCACAGGGTGGGCCACTTGGCGCAATGCGTGGCAACTATTCAGTCCTAACGGTGCAAAACTATTGGCAGAGATAAAAGAGAAAAAGTTGTGCAAAACGTTCGATTTCAATGGAATGTATCCATACACCCGCATGTTGCGCCGACAGGTAGAAGGCAAAAACAACTCATGGGCCATTAGGTGGAATGCCTCTCTGTTTCTAAACAACAAATTATCGCTCAACACGGGCAAGTCTCTCATACACAACATAGGCTATGACGGAAGTGGACAGAACAGTGGCACACAAAATTTCTACAACAAGGGCTTGTTTGAGGGTGAATTAGACCTCACAAAACCCTCCAAAATAGAAGAAAACAAAGCAGCTCGCAAACAGTTTGAAGCGTTTTATAAAAGAACCAATTCTTTCTGGTCAAAAGCAAGACGCAGATTGCAACGCATGGCAAATGGAGACTTTTCATAACATACCCCACCAAAAGATAAACAAGATGAATGTTTTAATTGTAAGCACATACGACCAACAAGGAGGAGCTGCCATAGCTGCTTACAGATTGCTAGAGGCGCTCAATAAAAATGGAGTTGCTGCACAAATGCTCACAATAAACAAGCAGTCTGACAACCCCCACGTGATTGAGATAGGCAGCCCTCTCATTAATAAAGCCCGCTTTATAGCAGAAAGAGCTCTTATATACATTCAGAATGGGTTTTCTAAAAAGAACCTCTTCGATGTATCGGTTTGCATCAATGGAGTTGCTATCACCCAGCACGATTTATTTAAAAAAGCCGATGTAATTCATTTGCATTGGATCAATCAAGGCATGCTTTCTCTGAGAGAAATACGCAAAATTGTCGCAAGCGGTAAAAAAATTGTATGGACAATGCACGACATGTGGCCCCTCACAGGCATTTGTCATCATGCCGGAGAGTGCACACACTATCAAAATTATTGCGGAATGTGTCCTTACCTCCGTCTGCCACAAAAAAAAGACCTCTCTTACTCTACATTCCTTCTCAAAGAGGCAGCCTATTCATTTGGGAAAATACATTTTGTTGCTTGCAGCAATTGGTTGAAAAGAAAAGCCCTCAAAAGCAATCTCACAACCTATCATGCAGTAAATACCATTGCCAATCCACTCAACACAGAGTTGTACACACCCACAATAGACAAAACAGCACTCAGAATAGCGATGAGTTTACCAACAGACAAAAAGATAATCTTATTTGCAGCCGCAAAAGTATCAGACAAAAGAAAAGGAATAGACTATTTGGTAGAAGCCTCACGCATTATCTCACATCAAAACAACAACATACTTTTTCTAATTGCTGGCCAAAATAGCCAAGAAATTATTGCACACCTAGAGCTACCCGCTATAGGCATTGGCTATGTTGCCGCAGCAGATATGCCCAATGTGTATAATGCTGCCGACCTGTTTGTAACCCCCTCATTGCAAGAAAACCTGCCCAACACCATTATGGAGGCAATGGCTTGTGGCACTCCATGCGTAGGTTTCAACATTGGTGGCATTCCAGAAATGATAGACCATAAAAGCAACGGGTACATAGCCAACTATAAAGACCCACACGACCTGGCCCACGGGTTGCTGTGGGTTATAAAACATTTGAATATAAAAAACCTAGCCATCGGTGCACGCCGCAAAGCTGTAGAAAACTACTCCCAAGGCACCATAGCAAAGAAATATATAGATATTTATACTAAAGAATAATTTTGCTATGAATCTATTTACTGCGATAACTGTAACATACAATGCAAAAGAAACCTTGATGCGCACCCTCAAAAGCGTGCAAGAGCAAACCTATCCTCATATTGAGCATATTATTGTCGATGGCAACTCAACCGACGGAACAGTGCAGCTAATCAAAGAGAACACTACCAAACATACAAAGTGGATAAGCGAAAAAGACAATGGTATCTACGATGCCATGAACAAGGCTACCACCATGGCTTCAGGCATCTATATATGCTACCTCAATGCAGGCGATGCTTTTTACGACAAACACACGGTAGAGAAAATTATTGCTACCGCACAGCAATATCACCACCCCGACATACTCTATGGAGAAACTGTGGTGATAAACAACCAAGGCAGTTTTTTGCACAACCGTAGACTCAAAGCACCAGAGAGGCTACATTGGCAAAGTTTCAAACAAGGTATGCTTGTGTGCCACCAAGCTTTTATTACAAAGCGCAGCATTTTTGAGCCTTACGATTTGGCATACAGCTTCTCGGCCGATATAGATTGGTGTATAAGATTAATGAAAAAGAGCCAAACAATCGTAAATACACACGAAGTAATAATAAAATATCTCAACCAAGGCACTACAACTGCCAACCGCAGTGCCTCGCTCAAAGAACGATACCAAATAATGACAAAGCATTATGGAGCCATCTCAACACTTCTACACCATGCATGGTTTGTGGTGAGAGCAATACTGAAACCCTAAAAAAAACCTTAGAACAAAAACAATGATAAAAAGACGAAAACTAAAAGTAGAAGAGCTAAACAGAATAGCTATTGAGGAATTTAAACAGGCTCAGAAGATAGGCCTCACAGTAGTGCTAGACAACATACGCAGCCTAAACAATATTGGCTCTGTATTTAGAACAAGCGACGCCTTTAGAGTTCACGAAATACTATTGTGTGGCATCACTGCAACACCCCCGCAAATAGAGATACACAAAACTGCACTGGGTGCAGAAGATTCAGTTACGTGGCGCTATTTCGATGATACAATGGCAGCAGTGCATCATTTAAAAGCCCAAGGACATATTGTATACTCTGTTGAGCAAACCGAAAATAGTACATCGCTACAAAATATCACTTTAGATAAAAACCATAAATATGCCATTGTACTGGGCCACGAAGTGCACGGAGTGCAACAATCGGTCATCGATGCATCGCATGGATGCATAGAGATACCACAGCATGGCACAAAACACTCTCTCAACATCTCTGTAGCTACAGGCATTGTTATTTGGAGTTTTTATTGTCAGTTGAGCAATGTAGAAATAGTAAGTAGGGACTAGGAACTAGA
>CAYVLC010000051.1:0-17597 GCA_964452155.1 uncultured Dysgonomonadaceae bacterium | reverse complement strand
CTATCTACAACCCACTCGGCCAAATGGGTCATAGTAGATTTCTGAGCACCCTCAAAGTAGGGGTGGTTTTTGTAAATTCCACATCGAGCCATACACGTGCCACATACTTTTACTTGCACATTGTTGGCAATCAAATCTTTTAGCATCTGGCCTAGGTCTTGATCGTAGTTGGCTGGAGGTTTGCAAACATCTCTTGCCATGTCAACCGAGTCGTTCATCAAAAAGATTCTCACTTCGTTTCCACTAGCCCTCAATGTTTCGGCTAGTCTGAGGCCGTTCCATGTTACATCGGTGTTGTCGTAAGGTTCTCTGTTGAAGATGATGAGTATTTTCATTGTTATTGAGGATAGACTTTTTATATGATTATCTCTTAATTAATTCTACCTTGTCAGCAAACTTTTTAAGTTCAATTTTTGGTTCACTATATACAAATATCTTGCTTTTGTCTTTTGCTTGAATAGATAGGTCTTTTCGTGCATCTATGTGCAACTCTGAGCTTTTTGTAGTGTTTACCTCTGCCGTAGATATTTTCAGGCGTTTTGCATCTAGCTCCGATGAGTCTGTTATAGTAAATGAAGCCTTATCTGAGCTTCCGTCCAATCTGAGTTTTACCGAGTTTGTTAAGGAGGCACTGGTCTCTTTTGTATTTATATCTGCATCCAAATTGGCTTTGTCGCTCATGGTTATTGCAAGATTATCTCCACGAAGCTTTAGCTTTCCCTTTGCACCACTTTGCAGAGTGATGGTGGCTTGTTTAGATTTCAACTCCAGATCGAACTTGCTTGAGTTTTGAGCGTCGATAGTGATAGCACTACTTTCAAAAACTTTGTCGCCTTTCAGTTCTGCATCATCTTTTAGGTAAATGTACTCAAGGTTGTTTAAGTTGAGTGTTATCTCTAGTTTTTTGCTACTCACAATGTTGCTTGTGGTATATATTTTTAGTTTCCCCTCAATTACCTCAAACATAATTACATCGTGCAAATTGTTATCTGCAGTGAGGGTGTAGCCATTTATTAAGCTATTTGTCAATTTCACTTTCAGATCATCAGATATTTCAACGGCTGTAAATGCTTTATCGAAACTTTTGCTTAAGGTTGCAACATTTTTGTCGCCCTTTATCTTTTCTTTTTTCTGAGAGAATGAAGCCATGCTAACGATGGATAACAGAAGGATTAGTGTAATCTTTTTCATAATGCAATTGTGTTATTTATTATTTTCTATTTATGTGTTGTCTATGAATTAGTGTGTAAACATATACAAAATTACGGAATATCAAATCAACTATAAGTTTTTTTTAGTTTTGCGTCTCCACTTAAGTATAACACATTGTGTGTAGTATGAGTTCAAAATGCACACAAGATAGTATTCCCTTGTAAACCATAAACTACTTCATTTACAGATAATAAATATCTTTGCTATATTTGTGGCTCATAGGATTGGTAGCGTAAAATGGATATATTTGTTTATACTTTTAAAACATCTGCTTCAACAACATTACAGTCGTTGGGCGTGTTATAGATTTTGAGACTAGGGTTGAGCAATTGCAAAAAAATAATTCAACTAGGTTTTACATATTATTACAAAAAAATCAATTGATATAATTATAGAAATTAAGCATGATTCAGAACAGCACTTTTGCATTTTTAGAAAAATTGAGAGACAACAACACCTCAGAATGGTTCAAAGCAAATGAAGAGGAGTATCGCGAAGCGAGGGCCGATGTAATCTCATTTGTATCACAAATAATACAGGGTTTATCTATAATAGATACCAGCATACAATCGCAATATCTGGAGCCTCACAAATGTATAAAACGAATTAATAGAGACATTCGGTTCTCTGTGAATAAAACACCCTATAAGACACACTTCTTTGTGTTGTTCAATCCTGGCGGCTATAAATCTGAAGCAGCTAGCTACTATATGTTTCTAGAACCCAATAATTCTTTTGTAGGTGGTGGTGCATATATGCCACCCACTGCAGTGCTAAATAAATTTAGAAAAGAAATCGAATTCAATCTTGCCGAGTGGCAAGAGCTCATAAGTGCACCCTCTTTTTTGAAGATGTTCCCAAATGGAGTAGAGGCTTCTTCTCTTCTGAAAACTGCTCCTAGAGGCTTTGACAAAGATAGCCAGGCAATAGAATATTTGCGCATGAAGGGCTATCATACCATTCGCACCTTGAGCAACAATGAACTCACTTCGGCAAAAGCTGTGTCAAGCGTGCTCAATGCATACAAAGGGGTGCACCCAATGGTTAGGTTTTTGAATGCTTCTTTGTAGGCCAATTGAAAATTCTCTCAAGTGAATCTATGCATTCTAAAAAGGGGGGGTAGGAAACTAAACCGACCCAACTGTTTGCACAATTGGATAGAACAAAACACTTTATTTATTGCAAATGGCAAGGCTCAGAAGTTTCAGCCCTTGATTGATTAGAGAGAGCTGCCCTGGTTGGCATTCTTTTTTTGTATATAGTTTAAATAGCCCCGATGGATTTAGTCCGTCAGGGCTATTTACGATAGGAGTAAACAATTAAATAAACCTTTAACAATTAATAGTGGATAAACATATCCACTACTCGAAACATATTATTATATTTGAAGTCTAAAATAGAAGTAATATGTTTTCAAAAGCTTGTGAGTATGGCATTAAAGCCTCGGTCTATATAATTGACTCTTCAATAAAGAATCAAAAAGTGAGTATGAGAGATGTTGCCAGGGCTATAGAATCGCCTGAGGCATACACATCTAAAATATTGCAGCAACTTTCTCGCAATAATATAATACAATCTGAAAAAGGACCTACAGGAG
Source organism: uncultured Dysgonomonadaceae bacterium (assembly GCA_964452155.1). Classification (GTDB taxonomy): domain Bacteria; phylum Bacteroidota; class Bacteroidia; order Bacteroidales; family Dysgonomonadaceae; genus UBA2632. The sequence continues at coordinate 14,788 of CAYVLC010000051.1, read as the reverse complement.
GATTCTCTGTGGAGAAAGATAAAATTGGGCAACTCAATCTAAGCATGATTGTTTCGGCCATAGATGGAGATTCTATTTATGAAGGCTGCGGCTTGGGTTTTCATCAGTGCAACGAAAACAAACCATGCGTAATTCATCATCAATACAAATCTATTAGAAATGATTTGAAAACCATGCTTGAGAATACATTATTAGTTGACTTATCTGAAGATATTGAAAAAGGTTTATCTTTTTTGAAACGATAAATTCAGGAAAGTAACCTACTTAGCTGTTCGATATATTTTCTAACAAAAAAACAACAAATCAAATGTACAATAATAGGAAACATTCAGTACCCGTTGAGGGTGATCTTGAAATGAAGAAATACCTCAACATTGATAATGCTCGCATTCAAAAGATGCTTGAGATAAAATTGAAAGTATTTAATAAAGAGATAACACCTGCAGAAGCACGAAAACTCGTAAAGCAGACTTTCGACAGTGTATCTGCAGAAGAGTTTGCTTATGGCGAGCAGCACTTATACAATGCCGGTATTACCGATGAGATAATGGCTGAAGGGATGGATGATATTTTAGAAGTTTTCAAAGATGTTCTAGTTGTTGACACTCTAAGCCTTCCGAAAGGGCATCCCATACAAACCTATGCTGATGAAGCAGTAGCCCTTGAGCAACTGTTGCGTGAATTGGAGCAAAAACTATCGGCAAAATTCATTAAGAACGAATGGCTTGACCTTTATACAAAACTCAGTCAAATAAACACTCATTTCAGCAGAAAGCAACACCAACTATATTCGGCACTTGAGCACAAAGGCTTCGACAGACCATCGAGAATAATGTGGACATTTGATGACAGAGTGCGTGATGCTATAAAGGATGCATTTGAATTGTTGAAATCCGATAAGGATAAGGAGTTTATCGATTCGCAAGCTCAAGTGATACACCTAGTGCGCGATATTTTAGAAAAAGAGCGCGAGGTACTCTATCCTACTTCGTTGAAACTATTGAGCAACAAAGAGTTTGCCGAAATGCGCAAAGGCGATGATGAGATTGGCTACTGTTTGATTGCTAATCCACCTACATATTTCTTATCACAGTCAGAAAACCAATTTCCAGGGGTGGACAATAAGAACAACCTCTTGACCGATTTGCAAGAAGTGCTAACAAAACATGGATTAACAACCCATTTATCCTCCAAAGACGAGGTGCTAAATGTGAGCAATGGAAAACTGACACTAGACCAGATTAATCTTATCTACAAGCACATGCAAGTAGATTTGTCTTACGTTGATGAGAATGATATTGTAAAGTTTTACACGGATTCTAGGCATCGCATTTTTCCGCGCAGTGCAGGAGTGATTGGTAGGGAAGTGCAAAATTGCCATCCACGCGAAAGCCTCTCAATGGTTGAAGCCATAATAGATGCCTTTAGAAAAGGCGAACAAGATAAGGCCGACTTTTGGATTGATAAAGGGGACAAGTTTATCTATATCATCTTTAATGCTGTGCGTGACGACGAAGGCGTTTTTAAAGGAGTGTTGGAAATGATGCAAGATGTAACCCACATTAGAAGTCTCAAAGGAAGCAGAAAACTCTTGTCGTGGGACAACACAACATCAAAAGCATATAAAGATAAAGATATAAATACAGAACTAAGCAAAATGAATTTAAAAGAAACTACAGCTAAAACAGAGGTGCAAATAGAAATAGAGCCAAAAACTTTAATTGGCGATTTGGTAACTGAATATCCTTTTATAAAAGAGTTCCTAGGTACTGTTTCTTCTGATTACAAAAGACTTGCCAATCCTGTTGTTTTTAAAACAATGAAGAATATTGCTACGCTTGATATGATAAGCAAAGTGGGAGGTTTTAAAGTGGAACATCTAATAAAACTGATTAAACAAGAAATTGCGGATAAGGAGTAATGGATATTTGCACCAATTATAACTTTTAGATATAAATTTACCTCAAGTTTACTTGAGGTACTGAAAAAACAAACATTATGGAAGTTCAAAAAACTCGGATTATAGGAGAATTGGTAGCACAAGACTACCGCTCTGCATCGGTATTTAAGAAATATGGTATAGATTTTTGTTGTCAAGGCAACAGAACAATAAGTGATGCATGCACTGCAAAAAAGATAGATGTTGGGGTTGTTCTCAACGATTTAAATGCAATTGGAAATGTAAGCAATTCTGCGGGAATAGATTTTAAATCGTGGCCTCTGGATTTATTGGCAGATTATATAGAGAAAACCCACCATAGATATGTAGAAGACAAATCACCAGAACTTATGGCTCATATAGAGACGATATGCGAAGTTCATGGAAACAATCATCCAGAACTACATGAGATAAAAGAACTCATGGGGCAAACCGTTAGCAATCTCACGCAACACATGAAGAAGGAAGAGCTCATATTGTTTCCATTCGTTCGTAAAATGGAAAATGCTAAACGCAGAGGAGAGTTATTGCAAAAGCCAAGCTTTGGCAGCATCAAAAATCCAATAAATGAAATGGAAAGCGAACATTCTGCCGAGGGTGATCGTTTTAGAGATATAGAACGGTTGAGTAACAATTATACTCCACCCGCAGATGCTTGCAATTCATACAGAGTAGCTTTTGCCATGCTAAAAGAATTTCAAGATGATTTGCATCTGCACATCCATTTAGAAAACAATATTTTATTCCCAAAGTCTATTCTCTTGGAAGAGCAATTGCTATAATCTATAAGAATAGGCTACACCCAAACCTCTTAAAGAAAACAGATTATGGAGCAACACATTGTTAAAATAAAATTAGTAGATCATGTAACACACGACGTGTTAAGATTTAAAACCGAGAAACCAGCCAATTTCAACTTCAAACCCGGACAAGCTTCTCGTATCTCTATTAACAAAGAGGGTTGGGAAAAGAAAAAAAAATCATTTACCTTTACAAACTTACCTAAGGATGACTATCTGGAATTTATAATAAAGACCTATCCATCTCACCAGGGAGTTACCAATGAATTATTGACATTGAAGGCCGGCGATGAATTAATCGTTCACGAAGTGTGGGGGGCAATAGCCTATAAAGGTGAAGGTGTGTTTATAGCAGGTGGTGCAGGTGTTACCCCTTTCATATCTATATTGCGTCATTTGCAGAGCAAGAATGAGTTGGGCAATAATAAGCTGCTTTTTGCTAATAAAACAGCCGCTGATATCATTCATAATATTGAGTTTAAAGATATGTTGGGGCACAACTTCATCAATATTCTATCGCAAGAAGAGACTGTGGAGTTTGATCATGGTTGGATAACTGAAGAGTTTCTTAAGAAACACGGCGTCGGAGATTATAATTACGTTTATTTGTGCGGCCCAAAACCAATGATGGAAAATATTGAAGAACAACTTCGCAATTTGAATGTTAAAGAAGATGCAATTATAAAAGAAGTATTTTAAGATAATAACACAAACTTATTTAGCACAACAAAAACAAACCCAAAACATGGAGAATGACATCTTTAAGATTAAACGAAGTTTAGAGGTAAACGGTAAAAACCTTACCTATTATAGCCTACCAGAGTTGCAGAAGCAAGGCTATGCAATAGAGAAACTGCCTTTCTCTATACGTATATTATTGGAAAACGCTTTGCGCAATTACGATGATTTTGCGGTAACGCGCGAGAATGTAGAAACATTACTGAATTGGAAGCCCAAGGCTGTAGATAAAGACATTCCTTTTAAGCCAGCACGTGTGCTCATGCAGGACTTCACGGGTGTGCCTGCAGTTGTAGATATTGCAGCACTTCGCGCAGAGGTAGCTCGCAAAGGAGGAGACCCAGAATCTATCAATCCGCTTATACCTGTAGATTTGGTGATAGACCACTCAGTACAAGTCGATTATTTTGGCACACAGTACTCCTACAGTCGCAATATCGATGAGGAGTATCGTCGCAACAAAGAGCGCTATCAGTTTTTGAAGTGGGCCCAAAACTCGTTTGATAACTTCAGTGTTGTTCCTCCAGGAATGGGTATTTGTCATCAAGTAAACTTAGAATACCTATCTAAAGGTGTTATCGAGAGAGATGGCATGGCATTTCCCGATACCGCTGTAGGAACAGATAGTCATACTCCCATGGTAAATGGTGTGGGTGTTTTGGCATGGGGTGTTGGAGGTATAGAAGCAGAAGCTGCTATATTGGGACAGCCCATTTATTTTATCATGCCAGAAGTAATTGGACTAAAACTAACAGGCAAGTTGCCACTAGGCTCTACGGCTACAGACTTGGTACTCACCATTGCCAATATTCTTAGAAAGTATGGTGTTGTGGGTAAGTTTGTGGAGGTATTTGGCCCTGGATTGGATAATCTTTCTGTACCCGACAGGGCCACCATTGGCAATATGTCGCCCGAGTTTGGTTGTACTGTAACACTGTTTCCAATTGACGATAAAACTTTGGAGTATATGAAACAGAGCAATCGCTCGCCTGAGCAGTTGGAGTTGATTGAAAGTTATTGCAAAACAAATATGTTTTGGCGCGAAAACGAAGACGCCATTGAATATACAGATGTACTTGAACTTGATATTTCGAGCATAGAACCCACTGTGGCGGGACCAAGCAGACCGCAAGATAAGATACTTTTGAAAGATTTCAAAAGTAAATTTATAGACCTCCTAGACCATTCGTATCACAGAAAATATATATCGTGGGAAGATAGAGATATAGATAAATCAATAACACGTTTTGATGGCGAGGGTGGCGATATGATGCCTTCGAAGTCTAAAGATAAAAAAGTAGAAACAGAAACAGAAATAGAAGCTATTCAGCGCAATGGTTTAAAGACAGTTTGGATTACCAGAGGACAAGAGAAATTTATGTTGTCTGACGGAGCAGTTGCTATTGCAGCAATCACTTCGTGTACCAACACATCCAACCCCTATGTAATGATTGGTGCAGGCTTGGTAGCAAAAAAAGCACGCCAGCATGGTATTGATGTGAAACCATGGGTAAAGACATCGCTCGCTCCTGGATCTAAAGTTGTAACCGACTATTTAGAAAAGGCCGACCTGATGAAAGACCTCGAAGCATTGCAATTCCACTTAGTGGGATATGGTTGTACTTCGTGTATTGGCAACTCGGGGCCACTTGCTTCAGACATTGCAAAAGTTGCTGATAGCCAGAGCTTGGTGCTTACTTCAGTCCTATCGGGCAATCGTAATTTTGAGGCCCGCATTCACCCACAAGTGAAGATGAACTTCTTGATGTCGCCCATGTTGGTAGTGGCTTATGCCATTGCGGGTCGCGTGGATATCGACTTGACCAACGAGCCCATTAGCTACGATTCTAATATGAATCCAGTTTATCTGAAAGATATATGGCCAAGCAACGAGGAGATCAATGATATAATGAAAAAAGTATTGACTCCTGATGATTTTGAGAAGAGCTACAGCGACGTTTTTGAAGGAAACGAAACATGGCGCAATTTGGAGGTTCCATCGGGCAAGTTGTACGAATGGAATACAAACTCTACTTACATCAAAGAGATACCATTCTTCCATGGCATATCGGACGAGCCCGGAGCATTGAAAGATATAAAACATGCACGTGCACTATTGATGCTAGGCGATAGCGTAACAACAGATCATATTTCTCCTGCAGGATCGTTCAACGAATATTCTGCTGCTGGAAAATACCTTATTGAGCATGGTGTTTTGAAACAAGATTTCAACTCCTACGGTTCGCGTCGTGGAAACGATGAGGTAATGGTACGTGGAACATTTGCCAATGTGCGTATAAAGAATCAATTAGCTAAACAAGAAGGTGGATACACCAGTTATCTACCCGAAAAAGAAGAGATGACTGTTTACGAAGCAGCCATGAAATACAAAAAAGACAATACGCCACTAATTGTGTTGGCTGGTAAAGAGTATGGTAGTGGATCGTCGCGTGACTGGGCTGCAAAAGGAACTTTTCTCTTAGGTGTGAAATGTGTATTGGCCGAAAGCTACGAACGCATACATCGCAGCAACTTAGTGGGAATGGGCGTCTTACCACTAGAGTTTAAGGAGGGCGAAACGGCTGAGAAGTTAGATATTAGTGGTAAAGAAAACTTCACCATCGTAGGTATAGAAAACAACCTAACACCACATAAAGAGGTGGAGGTGATTGTTGAAAACAAACGAGGAGAGCAGAAGAAGTTTATGGCAATTGCGCGTCTTGATTCTCAAATAGAGATAGAGTACTATCGCAACGGAGGTATTCTGCAATATGTGTTGCGGCAGTTCTTGAGAGGTGGAGCTGAATGAAAATAGACACTAAAGACGAATGAAAATGGAAGAATCAAATATGTATCCTAACCCCAGCAAAGAGATGCTGCACAAAAGAACCTCTTTGGCTCCAGAGAGCATGAAGGCCTGGATGAACTTTAGTAATACTGTTTTTGCAGAAGGTGCGCTTTCTGAAAAGACAAAACATTTGATTGCTTTGGCTGTGGCCCATGTCACACAATGTCCTTATTGCATCAGAGCGCATACAAAAGAGTCTATGCGAATGGGAGCAAGTAAAGAAGAGATGATGGAAGCTATTTGGGTGGCTTCCGAAATGCGGTCGGGTGCTGCTCTAGCACACTCAGCTTTGGCAATGGATGAAATGGAGAAAGAAGGGTAAGTCATATTTTCTTTTTCCAAGATTATAAGAATAAGTAAGTAGCATAGCAATAAACTTTGCAAATTAATTGCGATAGAATGAAAACTAGCGAGCCAAAGAGAGTTTGGACCATTGGGCATTCTACTCATAGTCTAGAGGAGTTTGTGGCTATGCTACATTCTTTTAATATAGAACGTGTTGTTGATGTGAGAAGCTTTCCGGGGTCACGAAAATTCCCTCAGTTCAATAAAGAAGCACTCGAAATGTCTTTACCCGAAAATAAGATTGAATATACTCATTTGAAGAAATTGGGTGGAAGAAGAAAAGTTGACCCTCAATCTAAAAACACTTCATGGCGTCATGCAGACTTTAGAGGTTATGCAGATTATATGGAAACTGACTCTTTTGCCGAAGGCATCAGAGAACTCATAGAGATTGCTCTACAAGAACGCATTGCTTATATGTGTTCCGAAGCTGTATGGTGGCGGTGTCATCGCTCCATGGTGTCAGATTATTTGAAAGCCGATGGATGGAATGTGCAACACATCATGCAAATTGGTAAATCTACTGAGCACCCCTACACACAACCTGCACGTGTAGTAGATGGAGAACTCACATATCTGCCATAAAATTAATTCTGAATTCAAATCTTAATCTTTCTATTTTATGAAATCAATAAGCATTAAAAGGGCCTATGACAATAAATCTGAAGATGACAGCTATCGTGTTCTTATCGATCGTCTTTGGCCAAGAGGAGTAAAAAAAAGAGGATGCACACTTTGATAAGTGGTTGAAAGACCTAGCACCCTCCACAGAGCTCCGAAAGTGGTTTGGCCATGACCCTGATCACTTCGAAGAATTCCGCAAGCTTTACAAGAAAGAATTACAGGACCACAAAGAGGAGTTAAACAGGTTGCGCAGTAAAGCAAAATCTGAAAAGATAACTTTACTATTTGCTGCTAAAGACATTGGAAGTAATAATGCGATGGTTATAAAGGAGCTTTTAGAAAAGTAATAGCATATATACTAATGATTGTTGTTTTTCTTGCAGAAAAAATGAGCGAACTATTTCAATTAGTCCGCTCATTTTATTTTGTTTGCCCCTTGCTATAGCTTTAGCTTGTGCTCCTTTATCTCTGTAGTTGTTTTACAACTTGTTGGCAACTTGTGTGTCGTTTGCTTTCCATATTTTGTATTTTAGTTCTACTCCTTTTGGAACAAAAACTACTACAGGCAACTGGCTGTTGTATCGCCCAAAGTGTCCATTTGCAGCAATAAATTTTTCTATTAGCTCGTTGTCTGGACATGCCATACGAGTGGCAGCTAGGTTACCATCAGATTCAAAAACTAGGTAATCATACCCCATTCCTTCTATCTCTTGGGTATAAAAGTCACCTATGAGCCAGTGGGTGTTGCAATCTACTTCTTTGGTTATGCCTGGTATTATTTCTAGGCGAAGTGCATCTTCGTTATCTAGTTTTTGTAGATATATTACATAGCGGTCATAATCTTCTCTTGTATCAGGATAAGATTTAAGTTGTTTTGCAGCATCAGCGTTGATGTCTGCACTAGGGTTTTGCTGTGCTCTGTTTTCATTGTCCACTCTCCATGTTGTGAAGCGCACTTCGTAACCTTTAGGTGCATATACAGGTGTTGTGAGTTTGCTGTTGTAAGAGATGAAGTGGTCTATACCCGATATGAATTTTTCTGTCTTCTTATCATCTGGGCACATCATCATTGTTGAGGCTACATTACCACTAGTCTCAAAAACATAGTATTCGTAACCATAACCTTCTAAGGTTTTGTCTTCGAAATGGCCATCCAAGCGGTGCTCATTGCAATCAACCTCCATTATTTTGCCTACCTCTATCTGTATTTTCAGATTGGCCTCGTCGGCTCCTTTTTCAGCCACCGTAACTGCGTATGGCGTCATTCCCTCAATTGTAGGATACATGGCGTCTCCATTTGCTTCATAATGAGTATTTGCAGCTTCTTTGTTTTTAGTATTGGTACATGCTCCTGCCATAAACAGGGCAGTTGTTAGCATTAAAAGCTGAATTGTAATTTTCTTCATAAATAGTCTAACTGTATTAATTGGTTTACTATCCTTTTAACATCTTTGGCACTCTTATTGTTTAACGAGTTGTTTTCTGTTTTAACCTTTAGCTTAATTGTTTCGTGCTATTTTTTTATCTTTGTAGTTGTGAAAAGAAAGATACTTCATATTGATATGGATGCTTTTTATGCATCGATTGAGCAACGAGACAATCCCGAGCTGAGAGGAAAGCCATTGGCTGTAGGCTATGGCGAGAAGCGAGGTGTTGTTGCAGCTGCTAGTTACGAAGCGCGTAAATATGGAGTATATTCGGCTATGCCATCAGTAGTTGCACTGCGTAAATGTCCTCATCTCAATTTTGTAATGCCGCGCTTTGAGGTCTATCGGTCGGTATCGGAACAGGTGCGTGAGATATTTCTTGAATATACCGATATGGTAGAGCCCCTTTCGCTTGATGAGGCCTATCTAGATGTTACCTCCAATAAAATGAACATGCGCTCTGCCACACACATTGCTAAAGAGATAAAGCAAAAGATTCAAGAAAGGACTCAACTTACTGCATCTGCCGGAGTTTCGTACAATAAGTTCTTGGCAAAGATTGCTTCCGACTACAAAAAACCCAATGGTATATATGTGATTACTCCTCAAAAGGGCCAGGCTTTTATTGAGCAACTCCCCATTAACCGATTCTTTGGTGTGGGGCCAGCAACTGCGGGTAAAATGAATGAGTTGGGGATATACAATGGTGCCGATTTGAAGAAATGGAGCGAGATGGACCTAGCGCATCATTTTGGCAAGGCCGGCTTGGCCTATTATCAGTATGCCAGAGGACTAGACGATAGAGAGGTGCAACCCGAAAGAATACGTAAATCATTGGGGTCCGAAGAGACTTTTCTGGATGACCTTGCAGACCTTGGCAGCATTGAGCTAGAGCTAGATAAAATAGCCCAAGAGGTAGCAAGGAGAATACAGAAAAGTGAGTTTAAAGCAAAAACTTTGACACTGAAAGTGAAATATTCCGACTTCACCATTATCACACGCAGTATCACACTCGGTCATTATATTACTTCTCCACAAGAGATGTTGCGCATAGCCATGGAGCTGATGAGCCGTGTGGAAGATGTTGAAACTAAGAAGGTGCGCTTACTCGGATTGACACTCAAGAACCCCGATACCGAAGAGATTGTTTGCTCTGGCATGCCCATTCAATTGGAAATAGATTTTGATAATCCTATAGGTCCTTATGTTGATAAAGTAAAAGGTACAATAATTGAATAAGCGATTGACGAGGATCTTTACACTGTTTTCACGAATTGTTCTGGATGTCGAGCTTCAACGTTATTGTACTTCGATCTGATAATCTTTATATCTCCCTCTATATCGCCAGTGGGGTAGAAAGTATCTAGAAATGATACAGTTTTTGTGCCATAATCTAAAGCAACCAAAACAATGGGCACTTTTGCGTTCAATGCAATAAAATAAAACCCTTTCTTCCATTTATTTACCCGCTTGCGAGTGCCCTCTGGGGTGAGCGCCAATTGGAATTTTTCTCTTTTTTTGAATTCTAAAGCCATCTTCTCCGTAATAGAGGTTCTTCTGTCTCTATCAACAGGGATACCACCAATGCTATTGAAGAGATAATTGAATGGAAATACAAACCAACTTTTCTTGATTAGAAAATTAGCCGTGCGACCAATAGCAGTATAGGCAAGTTTACCTATTATGAAATCCAAATTACTTGTATGTGGAGCTACTGCAATAACGCATTTAGGAATTTCGGGAAGGACTTTTCCTATTTTCCATCCCATTAGTTTGAGCACAAGCTTACTTAGTTTTACTTTCATTGTTTTGTAGCGTTGTTTTTGTTTGTTGTATGGCGCGCTATCTTGCATTTTTCAACAAACAAAAAGATATTTATATATTTTATTTGTTTTGAGAAAAGGTCAGTTTTTTGTATTACTCATTGTCATTCATCTCTTCCAATTCTATAGTTGCTTGCTCCCACTTTGTCATGGTAGAAACTATGAGTTGCTGTATGTCTATATGCGATTGATATAGGGTAGGGTCGGCAGCCCCTTCGGGTGTTGATAGTTTTTCTTCTATCTCTTTGGTTTTCAACTCCAATAGATGAATCTCTTTTTCTAGCTCCTCCACCTTTCTTTCTAATCTGCGAATGATTCGATTGCGTTCTTTCTGTTCTTGATAAGAGAGTTTGTTTTCAGATACAGTTTCTTTGGTGTCTTCTACAGCTTTGGTGGCATGATTGGTAGAGAGTTCCAATTGTTGCAAGCTCTCCATATTTTTCTTTTCAAGAAAATCATATATACCACCCATATGTTCTACCACTTTACCACCACCAAACTCATACACCTTAGTAACCAATCCCTCTAAGAAATCGCGATCGTGCGACACAATTATTGCTGTGCCATCAAAGTCCAGAATGGCTTGCTTCAAGACATCTTTCGATGCCATATCTAAGTGATTGGTAGGTTCATCGAGGATAAGCAGGTTTACAGGCTCTAGCAACAGACGAATCATAGCCAGTCGGCTTCTCTCGCCACCCGACAAAACCTTTACTAGTTTATCGGAAGCTTCGCCTCCAAACATAAATGCACCCAGAATACCACGTATCTGTGTGCGGATATCACCCGTGGCAACATAGTCCACGGTTTCAAACACAGTCATGTTTTCTTCGAGCAGTTGTGCTTGGTTTTGAGCAAAGTATCCAATTTTCACGTTGTGCCCTAGCTCAAGCTTTCCACCATAGTCAATTTCATTCATAATGCATTTCACTAAGGTGGACTTACCCTCACCGTTCTTACCAACAAAGGCTAGTTTCTCGCCCCTATTGATGGTGAACGAAACATTGGAGAAGACAGAGTGGTCTCCATATATTTTCTTAACATTTTCCATAGTTACTGGGTAAGAACCTGAGCGTGGAGCCGGTGGAAACTTCAAGTTTAACTGCGCAGTATCTATATCGTCCACTTCTACACGCGCTAGTTTGTCAAGTTGTTTTATGCGCGATTGTACTTGTATAGACTTAGATGCTTGGTAGCGAAACCGATCAATAAAAGCCTCAGTATCTCCAATCTGTTTTTGTTGGTTTTCATAAGCTCGCATCTGTTGTTCACGTCGCTCTTTGCGTAGCACTACATATTCTGAATAGTTTACTTTGTAGTCAAATATTTGCCCGAGCGAAATTTCAATAGTTCTATTGGTTACAGCATCTAGAAATGCCCTATCGTGCGACACCAGCATCACTGCGTTGGCACTACGGGCAAGAAACCTTTCGAGCCACTGGATAGATTCTATATCCAAATGGTTGGTGGGCTCATCGAGCAGAAGCACATCGGGAGCTCGCATCAATAGTTTGGCCAACTCTATGCGCATGCGCCACCCGCCACTAAATTCCTTGGTAGGTCGGTCGAAATCGCTTCTCAAGAACCCCAGCCCTATGAGAGTCTTCTCAATTTCTGCCTCAAAGTTATTAATGCCATGCATCAATAGTTGTTCTTGTAATACCGACGATCGGTCTATTAGTTTCAGGTAGTCCTCCGATTCAAAGTCCGTTCGCTCTGCCATTTCTCTGTGCATGGCATCTAGCTTATCTTGCATCTGGGTGAGGTGTGCAAAAGCCATGCTTGCCTCATCTTTTACGGAGCGCGTGTTGTCTAAGATCATCTGCTGCGGCAAATATCCAACAGTAACCTCCTTTGGATACGAAATGACGCCACCGGTGGGTTGTTGTAATCCTGCTATTATTTTCAAAAGCGTCGATTTGCCTGCACCATTTCTACCAACAAGAGCTATCCGTTCGTTCTTATTCAAAACAAACGACACTTCGTCGAAGAGGGTGAAGCCTCCGAACTCAACATTTAGATTTTCTACTGATACCACGTAAATTCAATTTTATGCAAAGAAACTTCTTTCGAATAGATTATAAAAATATTTATGCAATAAGCTTCACATATAATGTTTTTGTTATCTTAATTCACCACAATATTTATATCTTTGTAAAAACATTATACATTTATTTTGATATGAGAACACTATCTTTCTTTTTTGCAACATTTATCACGCTAGCGAGTATTGGTTTTGTTAGCTGCAATTCGAAAACCAAGCCAAGTGACGAGTCATCTGAATGGATACAACTATTGGCCCACGACAATCTTGACGATTGGACAGTAAAAATAACCAACTACGAAGTAGGCCACAACTATGGCAATACCTTTACTATAGAAGAGGGTATCTTGAAGATTCGCTACGACGAGGAGGCTTACCCTACTTTTGACAACCGATTTGGACATCTTTTTTACAAAGACACCTTTTCGCACTATTTGTTACGTTTAGAGTACAGATTTGTTGGCGAACAATCTACTGGTGCACCTGGTTGGGCATATCGCAACTCCGGAATTATGTTTCATGGCCAATCTCCAGAGACCATGGCACTAGATCAAGATTTCCCAGTATCTATTGAATATCAATTGTTGGGTAGCGACTCTACAAGACAACAAGTTACAGGTAGTGTGTGTACACCTGGCACCAATATTGTAATGGACAATGAGTTGATTCTTGATCATTGCACACAGTCTTGGTCAGACACCTATATGGACGACCAGTGGGTGACAGCCGAGCTAGAAGTACGTGGCGGCGACATTGTAAAACACATCATCAATGGCGACACCGTAATGGTATATAGCCAACCACAACTGGATGAGCGTGAGCAATATTACGAGAAGATGCTGGAAATGAATAACGGCCAAAAAATATTGACTGGCGGTACCATCTCGCTTCAAAGCGAAGGGCATCCGTGCGATTTCAGAAATGTTGAGATTAAGGTGTTGAAAGATTAACGGATTCATTTATATTCAAACGTATTAATCATTTCATTTTATATAGCGTACAAATGCCAGCTGGTTGCCTTGGGGCGACCAGCTGTGTACATTTAGAGTACCTTGTCCGCCATAAAATACGGGTGTTAAATCTCGAGTTGATAGTGTTGCTACGTCTAGCAACTTAATTTTTACATCTTTCCCAAATGGGTGCTGTCCTTCTTGGTCTTCCATGTATGATATGTAAGCTACACTTTTGTTATCTGGGCTTGGGTGGGGAAACCAGTTGTCAAATTCATCAAAGGTAAGCTGTGTTTGTTCAGAACCATCGGGGCGCATTCTGTATAGGTGCATACTGCTTGTGCGATGTGAGTTGAAATAAATCCATTCGCCATCGTAGCTAAATTCAGGCCCATCGTCCAGTCCGGGCGCATTGGTCAGTCTAATTTCTTCACCTGTGTTTGTGTCTGCTTTATACACATCCCACTCTTCATTGCGCATTGCGCAATATACTATCCATTTAGCATCGGGGCTTATGCCATGCCAATAGCTTGGAGCTAGAGGTGTGATAAGACGGGGTGTCCCACCCTCTGCCGGAAGTATGAATATACGGGATTTGCCATTGCTAGAAGTTACCATTTCATCGTTATGGCTAATGACCAACCACTTTCCATCTAGCGAAAAACCATGGTCGTTATTGCATTTATCTGCAAACTGGGTATCTATAACTCCTAGCTTTTCTCCATCGAGAGAAACTTTCTCAATCAATCCACCAGAATTTATTATCAGAAACTCGCCATTGCGAGACCAGTTGGGTGCTTCGAAATGCCTGTTCTCTTGCAATACAATCTTCTCCTTACCTGTTTTTACATCAAGGATTACTAGTTGGCTAACGATAGGGGATGGCTCTGATTGAGAAATGGCACACATCGAAAACATTGCACCAATAATTGTAGCGTATATTACTTTGCTCATATTTTTTTGATATTATAAAGAGTTTTATACGGTAAAAATAATGAAAATACTTGAATAAGTCGTTTAGTTTTGTTTGTTTTGAAATTGATTTTGCATTTCGAATTCTGAAAAAAGATCATTTTCAATAGATAATATTGCTTTTATGCTTTTAGTGATGTTAAATTAGTAGATCTGTTGTAAGAACCAAAATAAAAAGTGTATTTTTACCAGCAAAATAAAACATAATCCTTTTCTACGAAACAATTATGACTTCAAAAAACTCTACAACTAGCAAGCCGCCTAAAAAGCGCAGAAAT
>CAYVLC010000050.1:0-17816 GCA_964452155.1 uncultured Dysgonomonadaceae bacterium | reverse complement strand
TATATAAGAACACAGGATTGATCAATTCTTTCAAAACATTTTTTATTGGATTACTCGAAAAATTAAGTGTTGATATAAACTGTTCCTAATTGAAAACTACTATAGCTATGTCTATGCCCGACTATCTTACAAATGGAATTATTTGTTTCCATAGAAGTTAAACTTAATAAGCAAATAGCTGCTTTATCAGCTAGAAATCAAATCCATAGCGAATAATTTGGCTATCATTAGTTGAAAATCAAAATCGCGATGGTAGATTTCGGTTTCATGAAAAAAAGTCAAATTCACAGCCGTGGATTAGGCGATCATCAGATGTGAAGTTAAATTCACAGGCTAAGATTTGGCGATCATGAAATGAGAAGTCAAATTTATCACGGTAGATTCGATTCTAAAGAGAAGAAATTGAAATTTACCTCCATAGGCTTCAATTTTCATGACATAATCCTCAAATACAACATGAAGAAGAAGATTTTCATCTCAAAATAGTGAAATCCAATAAAAATAATGGAGATACGTCCACATAATTTACACTTCCAGTTTTTCTGTAAATACAAAGTGCAGAACTGCAAAGAAATGGTATACTCACTATAAGCAATGGCCTCGCTGAATGCCATCTTAATAAAGCATGCAATGATATACGAATCTTATAAACTTTATATTTGCGAAAGTTGTTTATTTATAAGGTAAAACACAAACGGTAACTGTTAGTGTAATAATGATAGAACACCTAATTTATTTCAATCGAATGCGAAGTGAATAACAAAGGCCTGAGCGGCGAGAAAACAGTTAAACAGATTAGGAGAATACCTATTATTGTCAGTATATTGACAATGTTTTTCTTTCTATATGATATCGGTTATATTTCTGAAACTAATAAGGCCGAGGTGTTCCAAAGTATTTACTTTTTGACTATACTAATAGGAGCAATATCAATAATTGGACGGTATTTTTATCAGAAAACACGCCCAAGATTAATAAACGTTCCATTCGATATTATCCTCTTCTGTTTTTTATTAATTCTTATTTTTCAATATTTCCAATTCCACATTTCGCAATCACTAAGTTTATTCAAACACCCCTATTGGTTATATCTAGGCACTATTCTAGTTTTTATACGTGAGATATCAGCCATCAAAATGAATTTTAAAAGGGCTACTTTAAATCCTGCTCAATTATTTATAATAAGCTTTCTGTGCATAATTGTTATAGGAGTTGTATTACTGATGCTCCCAAATGCAACTTATTCGGAGATTACAATAATTGATGCAATGTTTACCTCCACAAGTGCTGTTTGTGTTACAGGGTTAATAGTTGTTGACACTGGTAGCTTCTTCACACAATTCGGGCAGATCATTATCTTAATGCTAATTCAAGCAGGTGGTATAGGGATTATGACTTTTACGAGTTATTTTAGTTACTTTTTCAAAGGAGTTTCATCCTATCAAAACCAATTAGTTCTTAGTCAAGTAACAAATACCGAAAAGATAGCCGAAGTTTTTGCTATAATGAGAAAAATAAATCTGATAACTTTTTCCATTGAAGGACTCGGTGCTCTATTCATATTTAAAAGTATTGACAGCACAGTTATTCCATTTGTAAATCAACGGGTCTTGTTCTCTGTTTTTCATTCTATATCAGGTTTTTGCAATGCTGGTTTTTCAACATTGCAGAACAGTTTGTATGAAGGGCCCTATCAGTTTAATTATCCTATGCACTTGATAATAGCAACCTTAATTATCTTAGGAGGATTAGGCTTCCCGATAGTTTTCAATCTACTGAAATTTATTAAAGCCAAGTTTGTCTTTTTTCTGTGTGGCTTTTCTAAGAAAAAAGAACAACAATATACTCCGAGGCTGATAAATATCAATACTCGAATTGTTTTATTTACCACCTTAGTTCTCATTGTTGGCGGAACGTTTCTTTTTTATGTGTTTGAGTACAACAAAACCTTATCAGAACATAACTTTGTTGGAAAAATAGCAACTGCTTTTTTTGGTGCAATCACAACAAGAACTGCCGGCTTTAATACAGTTGACACGGCAGCCTTAAGCTTACCAACGGTCTTAATTGTTATGTTTCTGATGTGGGTAGGAGCTTCTCCTGGTTCAACTGGTGGAGGTATTAAAACCAGCTCTTTGGCTATAGCGTTGCTCAACATTGTAAGTGTTGCTAGAGGTAAATCACGGCTAGAAGTGTATAACCGAGAAATATCCCCAACAACTGTCAGCAAGGCTTTTGCATTAATTGTTTTATCTATACTTGTTATTTCGTCAGCTATTTTTAGTATTTCAGTGTTTGAACCAGATAAGAGCTTGTTGAATATCTTTTTTGAATGTGTATCGGCATATAGCACCGTTGGTCTTAGTAGAGGAATTACTGCAGAATTGAGCATTGCAAGCAAATTAGTTTTAATTTTCACAATGTTTCTGGGTCGTATTAGCACGCTTACAATGTTGATAGCCATAATCAAAAAAGGGCCACCAGAAATTTATCGATTTCCATCAGAGAGTATTTTAATTAACTAAAATAATGAAACAATGAAATTCACAATTATTGGATTAGGGAATTTTGGATTTGCTCTTGCTGAAAAGCTTACTCAACAGGGGCATGAAGTAATAGGTGTTGATAAAAACATCAATAAAATTGAGGAGATAAAAAACAAAATCACTCACGCTATATGTTTAGATTGCAGCCATCAGGCTGCTGTAAATAACTTACCATTAAAAAACACAGATGTAGTGATTGTAGCAATAGGAGAAGATGTAGGTGCAAATTTATTGACTACTGCCTTAATTAAAAAAATGGAGGTCCCGAGATTAATAAGCCGTTCGATTTCAAATATTCATGAAACTATTTTAGAATCGATGAAGATTACAGAAATTGTGCGCCCTGAAGTAGAAACCGCTGAAAGGTGGGCTAAGAAACTAACAACATCTGGCTTGGTTGAGTCCTTTGAGTTGACAGACCAGCATAGCGTAGTTGAGGTAGTGATTCACGGACGATTTGTTGGTAAAACTATTGAAGAAATTGGCTTCAATAAAGATTACAATGTCATTGTTCTCACTATAATGAAAAGTATAAAAGAGAAAAATCAAAACGGAATTTTAAAAAATGAGCCAAAACTTCAAATACAAGGCATTGCTAGAGCCGAAACTATCTTGAAGGAAGGAGATATTATGGTTTTGTACGGTAGTAACAAAGATATCCGCAATTTACTAAAAGATTAATTTAACTACTAACTCACAATTTTCGAAAACATTATAGATGCAATAGTGTTTGTATATGCTATATTGCAAGAAAGGAATCAAAAAGATTTTCAATTCGTAAAAAATAGATATTACTCTAATAAGAAATCGTTTGTAACCTCTACACAATTTTACACTAACATAACAAAAAACAAATATGAATTTAAAAAAAAACAATCTTTTCATTATTATCTTCTTTACTATTATCTCACTTACAGCTATTAGCTGCAGGCCAAATCAAGAAAAGACGTTTGTGCCTAGAGATCCTATGCCTTTAAACGAAATTGAGTACTCATTTATTCACATGGATGAGTATCTCCCCTCTAAAGTAGTTGAGAAAGCTGATCGTCCGTTTATATTCCATCGTATAAAAAACACTTCGCTCCCCGATGATTTCTCTCATAATGGTTCTACATACAACACCTCTCACTTTCTGGACTCCTCGGATACACAAGGACTTATTGTTATCATAAACGATACCATCCAGTATGAAAATTACTGGAAAGGGCAGCAAGAAAATATTAGACACATCTCGTGGTCGATGGCAAAATCTTACATATCGGCTCTATTTGGCATTGCTATAGAAGAAGGCCACATCAGGAGCATTGACCAAACTATTGAAGAATATTTGCCCCAACTAAAGGGCTCGGGATATGAAGGTGTGAGAATAAAAGATGTCCTGCAGATGTCGTCAGGAATAGGGTTTGACGAAACTTATAGCGACCCCAAATCTGACATACAACAATACTGGCAAGGTTTTGTATTTGGAGAGTCGCAAGACGAATTTACAAGCACGCTTACCAATGAGAGACCTGCAGGTACCTACAACAAATATGTAAGTATGGATACGCATGTATTGGGAATGATTATAGTGAAAGCAACAGGCAAGAGCTTGACTGAATATCTGCAAGAAAAATTATGGGAACCGCTTGGTGCTGAATATGATGCCTACTGGATAGCCGATGCCACAGGAATGGAAATGGCGTTGGGTGGACTAAATGCTACTTTAAGAGATTATGCCAAAATAGGTAGATTGTACCTCAATAAGGGAAAATGGAATGATAAGCAAATTGTTGCAGCAGATTGGATTGAAGCTTCTACCTCTTATACAGAAGAACACCTGCATCCTGATAGCGAAAACTCATCTGACAGTGGTATTGGGTATGGATATCAATGGTGGGTTTTAGACGGCCACGAGGGTGAGTTTTTGGCTATGGGTGTTTTCAATCAGTACATCTATGTAAACCCAACTACAAACACGATAATTGTAAAAAACTCTGCCAATAAAAATTATTATGAAAAAGACAATCCTTATGCTTCTACAATGACTCACATTGAGCTCTTTAGAAAAATAGCCCATTTGAATGATAAATAAACATTGTTGGTGCAATGTTAAAAGAAAAAAAAGTATAAAAAAACCCAAACCATATTCAATAAACTATAATTAGAAAATAGAAAATATAGAAAATTGGTCTCTTGAAGCTTTATTTCTTTAAATAAATAACTTATAAATGTATATCTTGCAATAGATAGTATCAGAATATTACACAATTCGCAAAAAATAAACAAACTTATGACAACATTCTACGATTTTGAAGCCAAAAAGCTAAACGGCAAAACTGTGAGTATGAGTGAATACAAAGGGAAAACCATTGTAATAGTAAACACTGCGAGCAAATGCGGATTTACTCCGCAATACGAAGGATTAGAAAAACTATACCAACAATACAAAAATGAAGGATTGGTTATACTAGGATTCCCATGCAATCAGTTCGCCAATCAAGAGGCAGGCACATCAAACGAAATAGAAGAGTTTTGCCAAGTAAACTACGGAGTAAGTTTTCCTCTTTTCGAGAAGATTGACGTAAATGGAAAAAATACACATCCTATTTTCAAGTTTTTAAAGTCGAGTGTACCCAATGGCTTGTTTGGCAGTAAAATAAAATGGAACTTCACCAAATTTATTGTCAATGACGAAGGGGTTCCTGTAAAAAGATTTTCACCAACCACACAACCCGAGAAAATGGAAAAGACTATTCTGAAACTTCTTCGAAAATAACTGCCCATCACAAATAGCTTTATTACTGGTAGTTAGAGAACAATGTTTACTAAAACAATACTATTTTTGCACAAAGTGCTATAAAAATTTTGTATTGTTAAAAGAGTTGATTACATTTGTCCTCCGAAGAGAATCATTCTCACTAAAGAACAATTCAATGAGTATTTCAAACAATGACATCAGAGATTCATTTATAGAAAAAGGTTTAAAAATTACGCCTCAGCGAATAGCTATACTTGAAGCTATTTACACATTAAATAATCATCCTACTGTAGAGGAAATTACGTATCATATACGAAAAAACAATCCAAATATTGCAACAGGAACCGTGTATAAAGTATTGGACACATTAGTAGAAAATGATATAATCACAAAAGTAAAGACAGATAAAGATATTATGAGATACGATGGAGTGATTAAAAAGCACCACCATTTATACTGCTCAGAATGTGACTTAATAGAAGATTACGTGGACGAAGAGCTGGACGAACTACTCAGAAATCATTTTAAGAACAAAAAAATCGAGGGGTTCAAAATGGAAGATATTGTTCTTCAAATAAGAGGAACCTTTGAGAAATGCTAGATGCATTAAAAAAAAGATGATACAGAATAACTATATTTTATAAATAACATTTAAAAAACAAACATTTATGGGATGTGAAAAAGGTGCAAGACCTATCAAGAAAAAAGTAATAGAAAGTAACGAAAATTTAAATCAATCTCAAAAAGAAGAAAAAACTATGAGTTCAACAATGGTAAGACAACTAATGCCTGAGTTTACAATGGATGCATATGATGCAAAAACAGGTAAATACAAAACAATTTCAAACGAAGATTATAAAGGAAAATGGACAGTGGTATGTTTTTACCCTGCAGACTTTACATTTGTGTGCCCAACTGAAATTGCGGCAATGAATGCCCACTACGAAGACTTCCAAGCATTGAACACAGAGATTCTTGCTGTATCTGTAGATTCGAAATACTCACACAAGAGATTTCACGAAACAGAACCAATTCTAAAAGACCTTGTTTTAACTATAGGTGCAGACAACAACCAAGAAGTAAGCCGCGCATTTGGTGTTCTTGTTGAAGAAGAAGGTGTAGCGCTAAGAGGTCGATTCTTATTTACTCCTGATGGACTTTGTGTAGCACAAGAAGTGCAAGCAGACTCTGTGGGTAGAAACGTAAACGAGTTTTTGAGACAAGTACAAGCTTGGCAACATGCTACTGAGCACAATGTAGTTTGTCCTGCAGGTTGGAGGCCAGGTAAGAAAACTCTTCCTGTAGCCGAAAATCCAGAGAAAATGACTGGTCGTGTTGGAGATTATATCACAATTGAGGAAATTTTGAGCTAATAAGCCCATTACACACAAAATATATCTATTAAATCCTGAGAGTTGCAGCTGCAACTCTCAGGATTTTTTTGTTTACACTAGATAAAAAAAACCAAAAACCTCACATATATTGTTTGTAACAAAGATAGAGTTGATAATATGACATTGCATTTTGACATCACTATAAATTGAGGCGATTGTTGATAACATTTTAAGGTCAGGGAGGTGCAAAGCAAAGCCCCAGTTAAGTTGAGCTAAGTTGAATAAGCTAAGTGATCCCAATCCATCCCTCAACGAGCAGCCAAAACCTCCTTAATAGGATAGTTTTCACATTTTTCTGGTCGAGTTAAGTATTTAGGGATTATATGGATAAATAAACCAAATAGAAACGTATCTATCAGCTATAGAAAAACTTTGCACATAATTTAAATTATAGTATCTGATGAACTTACCCTCTAAATAAACAGTCATAATTTCACCATCTATTGTAAATGGATGTGTGTTGTTCGAAAAAGACGTATTCCATAGCTTAACATGATTGATATTACTAAGCATAGCCAACTCCGTAATTTGCTCTCCAATTTTTTCTCCAGGGCTTTTAATTTCCTGCACAATTTCATCTTGGCATCCTGCCAATAAGAAAGCAACAAATATTGCTGTCAAAAAGAATAGGCTCTTTTTCATTGTAGTAGTGTATTTTTTAATTATTCTAATTCAAAAGAGAGCCGTTGCTCCACAGTTTGTTTATTTCATTTCAAAAGCAGACCATTATATGTAGTTCGCAAAATATTTTGACTTTCTAGTGTCTTATAGTTTTGATTTCTTGATCTCTAACGAGCAGCCAAAACCTCATTAATAGCACTCACTACAATGGGGATACCTTGGTTTATTTTCTCAACAGATGTGTTGCAATACGACAAGCGTATATTGTTGTTTGCCACACCATGTGGGTCAAAAGTCTTGCCCGACACAAATACCACACCTTTCGCGATAGCAATTTGTAAAATCTCGGTCGAATCAATACCTTCGGGCAATTGCAACCAAATATAAAATCCACCGCGTGGAGCAGTAAAAGTAACTTCTTCGGGCAATTGCTGGTTTAAAGCATTGACCATTGTCTCAGCACGTTTTTTATATTCAATCCTTACTTTTTCAATATATCTATCTGCTATACCAGATTTAAGAAACTTATCTGCAATTACCTGTGTGAAGCTGGGCGAACAAGCATCAATAGCCTGTTTTATCAATTCACACTTCTCATAGATAGCCTCCGGGACAAGCATCCAACCCAAACGAAGCCCTGGACCTATTATTTTTGAAAAAGAACCCGTATAGCATACATCAATTCCTTTAGGGTCGATTTCCTTAAACGTTCTCAAATCGTCTTTGTCGTCTTCATTAAAATACAAATCGCTATAAACATCATCTTCAATAATAGGAATATTAGCGCCGTCTAATAGTTGAATCAATTTTTGTTTTGTATGGGCTGTATATAAAGTACCTGCAGGATTGTGAAAGTTAGGAGTGATATAGATAAACTTTGGTTTCACTTTCAAATTTTTCAACACATTTTCAAGTTGATCCACATCAATACCATTATCTGTAAGCGGAATACTCACAATATTGGCCTGGTAAGAATTAAACGCAGAAATAGCTCCAATAAAACAGGGGTTTTCTACAAGTATCGTATCTCCAGGATTAATAAAAACTTTAGCCAATATATTGATGCCCTGCAACGAACCCGTAGTAATCATGAGTTTGTTTTCGGAAACAGGCAAGCCCTTCTTTTCTAAAAACAGTGTCAACGACTGTAGCAGTTGTGGCAAACCACTAGTTGGCCCATACTGCATAGCTATTTTTTTGTCCTGAGGAGTCAATTTTTCGTAGATAGCATCTATCTCGTCGAGCGGAAACATATCATTATCAGGCATTCCACCCGAAAACAAAATCATCCCAGGTTTATTCGCCAGACTCATTAAATCGCGAATTTCAGAAGAGCGTAAGTTTTTAACAGAGTTCGAAAAATCGAGCATTATATATTAATTTTTTGAGAGTAGTTCTTTATAGGTGTAAATTTTAAAATCTCTAAGATTTTATGTTCTAATATGTAAGTTGCAAATCAAATCTTGTAAATATCACTTTTTTGTATCAGATGTATTTTATTTTCTTGCAATACTCTGATCACATCTTCGTAATCAGATGATCGAATAACTATAGAGGCAGAATTGTTTAAAGAAAAAGCATACATATAGTCAATTGTAACATGATTGGCCGACAATATTTCTAATATTCTATACAAACCACCTGGCTCATGAGGAACGATTATTCCTACTACATCTGTGATATTTACCGAAAAACTGTTTTCTTTTAAAACGCTCAAGGCTAATTCGGGTTTATCTACAATAAATCTGATAATACCATAATCAGCAGCATCGGCAATGTTGAAAGCCAAAAGATTGATATTGTTTTCGGCAAGTATTTTAGTCAATTCTGATAGTCTGCTAATTTTGTCTTCAAGAAATGCTGATAGTTGTTTTATAATCATAATAAATAGTTTTTATTAAATGTCTGCAATATGACTGCTGTTTATTTTTTAGTTAAAAAAAATATACTAAAACATGCTCAATAATCCATCTTTTTTTTGAGAGATCCATTATCCTGTTTTAAATATAAGGCTCCCTATGTTTCTAATAAGATTTCTTTCGTTTATCAATAACTCTTTTAGCTTTCCCCTCAAACCGTTCAATAGTATGGGGTTCTACCAAATTTATTTTAGCATTTATTCCAATTAAGCTAGATATACTATCATGAATACGCTTTTTAAGATTTTCTATTTCTTTTATTTCGTCAGACCAGAAATGATCGTTTATCTCTACATTAACAGATAGCGTGTCAGTATTATTTACACGATCTACCTCAATCTGGTAATGAGGAGTTATTTCACTCATTCCTAATAAAACCGATTCGATCTGCGATGGGAACACGTTCACACCACGGATAATTAACATGTCGTCGCTTCTACCTATACATTTATCCATTCTAACGAATGTGCGCCCACAAGAACATCTTTCCGCATTCAGGCGGGTTAGGTCGCGGGTGCGATATCTTACTAAGGGAATAGCTTCTTTGGTAATTGTAGTAAACACCAACTCTCCAATTTCACCATAAGGCAAAACTTCAAACGTCTCAGGATTAATGATTTCAGGTATAAAATGATCTTCAAATATATGCATCCCGTTTTGACATTTACACTCCATGGAAACACCAGGGCCAATGATTTCACTTAGTCCATATATATCAAAAGCTTTCACATTTAGAAGAGATTCTATTTGGTCTCGTAGTCCATTAGTCCATGGCTCACCACCACAAATAGCAGCTTTAAGTTTAATATTTGCAGGATCAATTCCTCCTTTTCTTATACTTTCGCCCAGAAAAGCTGCATAAGATGGTGTGCAAGCAATAGCTGTAGCACCAAAATCGACCATTATTTGAATTTGTTTTTTTGTATTTCCTCCAGAAATTGGTATTACGCCAGCCCCTACTTTTTCAGATCCGTAGTGAATTCCCAATCCTCCTGTGAATAAACCATAGCCATAAGCTACCTGAATAATATCGGCTTTGCCAACGCCAGCCATAGTAAGAGAACGGGCTACCACTTCGCTCCATGTCTGCAAATCCTTGCGGGTGTAGCCAAGCACGGTTGGTTTGCCTGTTGTACCACTTGAAGCATGCACTCGTACAATTTCGCTTTGTGGCACTGCAAACAAGCCAAAGGGATAGTTGTCTCGCAAGTCTTCCTTTGTAGTAAAGGGCAGGTCTTTCAACTGATCAACCGATGTAATATCACCAGGCTCTATCCCCTTCTCTTGTAATTTGTTTCGGTAAAATGGTACATTGTAATAAATGCGTTCAATCATTTCCACCAAGCGCTCATTCTGAATCAATCTGATCCTCTCTCTGTCAGCCGTTTCTATGTATTCGTTCCAGATCATTTATATTAATTTATGGAAGGTTTTTTATTTTAGATTATGTTGCTTATATATTAAATTGACTAGCTAATGCTTCACCTAAATCAAATGCCTTTAGATTGAGGGCAATAATATCCTCTCCTTTATCTGCAAACAGCTCTTGAAGGCTTTTCTGAAATTGTTTTTTATCAATTTCCAGAAACTTGGAAGCCAAACCAACCATCACCACATTTTCGGCTTTTGCATTACCTGCTTCTATAGCTACCTTACGAGCATCCACAAAGATATGCTTGAATCCACTATTTTTAATTTGATTCTTAATTTCCTCTTCATCTGGATAATCTGGAATATTCCTTACAGTTTCTGTGGCTGTAATAATAATACCATCATCGGCAAGATAAGGAATGTATCGGAGCACCTCCATCAGCTCCAAAGAGAGTAGCAAGTCTGCTTTCCCTTTTGGAATGAGATCAGAATATATCTCTTTGTCTGAAATGCGTAAATGAGATTGCACTGCCCCTCCTCGTTGGCTCATACCATGCACCTCGGCTTGTTTTATTTGTAAACCAGATTGCATGGCAGCATGATCAATAATGACTGCTAAAGTAAGAATTCCTTGCCCACCAACCCCTGCTATTATTACATCTTTATGCATTGTTTGATCTCTTTTTTTTACGTTTTAATGTTTGAATACACTCTCGCGTAGCCAGTATAACTGATACCCCATCATATTCAAACTCGTTTTTAAGGATGCTGATATTTTCCTCCAGATTTTTCTTCAGTGGGATAATTGTTTTGATATGTTCTTCGTGAACACCTACACCCAAGCATATATTGTGTAAGCTACCGGTGGCAGATGAGTCTTGTCCGCCTGTCATGGCTGTAGTATAATTGTCAGATATTATTATGGTTACAGGAGAATTATAGTTAACAGCATCTAGCAATCCTGTAATACCCGAATGGGTAAATGTAGAATCGCCTATCACCGCTACTGCCGGACGCATACCTGCTTCGGCAGCACCTATAGCCATTGTTATAGAAGCCCCCATATTCACACAAGTGTTTATGGCATTGAAGGGTGGCAGAGCGCCAAGTGTATAACAACCAATGTCTGAAAATACATGCTGATCTCCGTAATCCACTAAAGCTTTGTTTAGCGATTCGTACAAATCGCGATGACTGCAACCATCGCACAATCTTGGTGGACGACCAGGGATATCAAAGGCATCAGACTCTTGCGAGCCTTCATTCACGCCTAATGCCACAGCAATAGCATCAGGAGATAATTCTCCTTTGCGAGGTAATGTATTGTCTAATCGGCCCAATATCTTTGAATTATCAAAATATCCTCTAAGCAATTCTTCATAAACAGGATAGCCTTCTTCGGCAACTAAAAGAGAGCTGTGACTATTATAAAATTCATTTACTAGTTTCTGGGGTAGAGGGTATTGGGCTATTTTTAAAACTGGAATATCTAAATCATATTCCGTCAGTATTTCCATTACATAATTGTAGGCAAGTCCAAATGCAATAATTCCTATTTCGCCTTTACCCTCAATAACTTTATTGAAAGGCGATTTTTCGGAATAATCAACCAGTTGCTCCTGCATCTCAAGCAAATCTGCATATCGTTTGCGGGCATTGGCTGGTAGAAGTATCCATTTCTTTTTGTCTGTTTCAGGATTCAATTCATTTTGTGCAACTGCTGCTTTACGTTCCACTATTGCTCGTGAATGAGAGAGCCGCGTAGTTATCCTCACAATTACAGGCAGTTTTATCAGCTCTGAAAATTTAAAAGCCTCTCGCACACAGTTGTATGTTTCTTGCTGATTGGAAGGTTCTAATAATGGCAAGTATGAAAACTTACCATAAACCCGAGTATCCTGCTCGTTTTGAGATGAATGCATAGATGGGTCATCGGCTACCACAACAACCAAGCCTCCGTGAATACCAGTTATGGCTGAATTCATAAATGCATCGGCAGCTACATTTAGCCCAACATGCTTCATACAAACCAAACTTCGCTTGCCTGCATAAGACATTCCAAGGGCCGACTCGTAGGCAGTCTTTTCATTTACCGACCAGCTGGAACGAATTTTCTCCTTTTGTGCATAAGAGCTTTTTTGTATGTATTCGGTAATTTCTGTAGATGGAGTGCCTGGATAGGCATAAACACCCGATATTCCTTCATCAAGAGCAGCCATTGCAATAGCCTCAGCGCCCAAAACTAATTGTTTGTTCATATAATAAATTCCTAACTAATTGTTATTGTCAGATATGTGTTATCTCGATGATGAAAAGGGCTTTTAATGCTATTACAACCAATTCAACTATGAATAGTATCTTCCACAAACAAAAAAACGTACCTTAAATCCCTACAACCAGAAACATAGTACACGCTCACTTTATTTGGCAAAGTAAGTTTCACCAACATCTGTTACGATTAAAAACAAAGGTATCTATATTTTTTAAAAGGAGCAATATTTATTTACGCAATTTAAGAAAAGGGACACTAAAGTCTAATTTATTTCTGAATACCCTTGACAACGCTTTCGCGTTAAAACATTTACAGATGCAAAAACTTATCAAGTATACGGGGTTTTGTTGGTAGGCAACTTTTTAGTGTAGCAATGTCAGGTTCTTAGCAAACTCTGCCTCTAAATGGTACTGATAGACAATTTGACTACACAACAAAGGGTTTCTTAATTTGCAAAAGCAGAGAAAAGGGTCATGCAATGCATTAGTTGTGCTATACGAACATAAAAAACTTGTTTTTTAGCACTACAATATTTGAAAATTATGTGCGATATTTATATATTTAAAAATCCGTAGAGATTAAAATTACTCCAGAAGAGTAAGCCAACTAAGTGCCCTATAAATTAAAACAATAACAAACTAATCAATCGCATAGACTGTTTAATATATAATATTAGGTATGATGTTTGACAACTGCAAAGCAAATGCCTTTTAGATAGCTTAAAACGATAAGTTGTAAATAAAAAAGAAGCATTATGAAAAAAAGAACGCTAAAGTCTTATTGGAATTCACTCCTTGTAGTAGGTGCAATGTTGCTGATAACGTGCACACTTGAGGCACAAAACAAAAAGGCAACAACCTTAAACACTAACTATGATGTTGCTGCCTATATATGGCCATCATGCCACCACGATGCTCGTTTTGGTAATATGTTGTGGCCCGAGAAGAGTGGCGAGTGGGAAGTTATAAAAAAAGGAACACCCCGTTTCGAAGGACACTATCAACCCAAAGTTCCATTGTGGGGGTATGAATTGGACGACGACCCCAATGTAATGGAAAAATGGATAGATGCTGCAACAGACCACGGTGTGAATGTTTTTATTTTCGATTGGTATTGGTTCGATGATGGTCCGTTTCTGGAAAGCTCCCTCAACAATGGATTCTTGAAAGCAAAGAACAGTCAGAAAATGAACTTCTATCTCATGTGGGCTAACCACAATGTGAAAAAGAATTACTGGAATGTGCACAAATACCCTAATGACACATCGCAACTTTGGGATGGCGCAGTTGACTTGAAAAACTTTAAAATAATTGTTGACCGTGTAATCAAACAATATTTCAAACAACCAAACTATTATAAAATTGATGGAATGCCTGTATTCTCAGTATTTAGTTTCGACAATCTCATGCGCGGACTTGGAGGTATTGACGAAGCTAAACAAGCACTCGACTATTTTAGAGCAGCAACCAAAAAAGCAGGATTCCCAGATTTACACGTTCAGTTCACAGTTGGAGGCGCTCTAAACAGGGATGTACTCAAACTGATTGAAGCATTGGGAACAAACAGTGTAACACAATATAATTGGGGCGGACCCCATCCACAAGATTATATACAGTGGGGAACTGAAGCTTTCGACAAAATGCTTCAGTGGGATGCTGAGCTATCCATCCCATATTTCCCCAATGCATCCATCGGATGGGACGACTCGCCCAGATTTCCGCACAAAGGAAAAGAAGATGTGGTGCACTACAACAAATCGCCCCAAAGCTTTGCAGCTTTTTTGCAAAAAGCAAAAGAGTATTGCGACCAGAGACCAAACCAACCAAACCTTATTACCATTTTCTCATGGAACGAATGGGTAGAGGGGAGCTACCTCCTGCCCGATATGAAGTATGGCTTCGGACATCTGGAGGCGGTAAAAGATGTAATGAGTGGAGAGTTTAATCCTTACATCAAGTATTAAACAGAGATAATATACCTGCCAAAGAGAAGATGCTCAAAAAAAAGAGCATCTTCTCTTTTTTGAGCAAACAAACCCACTTCACAACATCCCTACAAAGAATACTTCCTATACCAATTTATTCTCTTATATTTGCAAAACAATACAATACAACTAAATAAAATGAAACTAAAACATCTTTTTCTTACAATTGCTCTGCTATCCTATAGCTATATGATTGGTCAAGTAGCAAACAAACAAACAAACACAAGTGGCAACCCAACTTTTGAAGGATGGTATGCCGACCCCGAGGGAATAGTGTATGGCAATGAATATTGGATTTACCCCACCTACTCTGCACCTTATGGAGAGCAATTACACATGGATGCTTTTTCATCAAAAGATTTGGTTAATTGGACAAAACACGAAAGAATAATATCGAAAAATGATATTAGCTGGCTGTGGCAAGCATTGTGGGCTCCGGCTGTGTTAGAAAAAGATGGAACCTACTACTTATTTTTTGGTGCAAACGACATCAAAAACAACGAAGAGGTGGGTGGTATTGGTGTAGCAATGGCTGACAATCCTGCAGGACCTTTCAAGGATGCTTTGGGCAAGCCACTTATAGGCGAAATTGTGAATGGTGCACAACCTATAGATCAGTTTGTGTTTAAAGACGACGATGGTCAATACTATATGTACTATGGTGGCTGGGGGCATTGCAACATAGTGAAAATGGCAGACGATCTATTGAGCATTGTCCCTTTTGATGATGGAGAAATGTACAAAGAGGTGACCCCTGAGAATTATGTGGAAGGCCCATTTATGTTGAAAAAAGATGGCAAATACTACTTTATGTGGTCAGAAGGTGGTTGGACAGGACCTGACTATAGTGTAGCTTATGCCATTGCCGACTCTCCATTTGGCCCATTCAAACGCCAAGCTACAATACTACAACAAGATTCAAACATTGCAAAAGGTGCAGGACACCATTCGGTAATGAAAGGCCTAGGCCAAGATGAGTGGTACATTGTTTATCATCGCAGACCTTTGAGCGAAACCAATGCCCATCATCGTACAACCTGTATAGACCGCATGTACTTTGACGAAGATGGATTCATACTCCCTGTGAAAATGACTTTTGAAGGAGTCGAAGAAAGCAGACTCGATTAATGAGATTGAAAGAGTGTCGTATTCAGAGCTTCTGGCTCGGAGGAAGTACCAGAATGTTGGTTTCAATTGAAGGAGGCTCTAGTCAGAGACTTGCGCCAGCGGTGGCATTCACTGACATACCACAGCCCCCACAACTAGGGTGTTCAATGTGATGTTCACTAATATGATATTATATTGTCTTATTCTACGAATTAAATAGGTGTGTTTTTTCTTTTAAAATAAATCAATATTCGGTGTGTAAATAGTTGCGTATATAACTGATTTTTAGTATCTTTATGTAACTTAATCAGTAAAACTACAGCAATGAAAACGACTATTCAAGAAGCCGAAATTGCTCGCTTAAAAAGTGAGCTTTCTAAAGCAAATAAACAAATAAAAAATCTATCTAAAAACTTAGAGAAATCAAAAGCGACTTCTGCGAAAGAGCTCTTGAAAAATAAAGAGAAATCAAAAGAGAAGATAGCAAAATTGCAGAAAGAATTAAAAAAAAACGACGAGCCGAAAGTAATATAAAGAAAAGAACTGGGACCTTCATTTTTGAACCTGTCGAAAGACATCATTATTCAGAGCATGTTGTAAGACTAAGCACTCTACTTTACACTAGAATAAATGGCGGTTCTCGTTCAGTAGTAAAGGCTTTGGAGGTGATCGATGAAGTTTTCGATGGTCTTATAGTTAAAATACCCTGTTATACTAATATTATAAATTGGACTAAAAAATGCGGTTTGAAAACTTATGAAACAGCTGGGGAATCCTTGTAGGATACTACTTATGGACTGATTGTAGACGAAAGTATGATGATAGGCAGAGTGAAAATGCTCATTACGTTAGGAGTAATTGCTAAGCACCAAGGTTTACCGCTAGAATGCTCTGATGTAAGTATACTTGACATAGCTGTTGCAGAGAGTTGGAGCGGAGTAA
Source organism: uncultured Dysgonomonadaceae bacterium (assembly GCA_964452155.1). GTDB lineage: Bacteria > Bacteroidota > Bacteroidia > Bacteroidales > Dysgonomonadaceae > UBA2632. The sequence continues at coordinate 920 of CAYVLC010000050.1, read as the reverse complement.
ATATAGGAGCACAGCTTCAAAAAGCAAGCGTAAAGGTTGGTCACAATCCGCTCTATGTAATTAGTGATGGTGCTTCAGTAATGAGTAAGGGTGTAAGGTGTTTAGGTATTACTCATCACCACGACATTAGTCACTCACTAGGGATGTATTTAGAAAGAGCTTACAAAGAACAGCGTGATTCTAAAGAGTTTGTTAAGTTAATGACTAATTCAAAGTTCAAATATAATATGACCAAATAGCCTATTCCTGAGAGTAGAAATAATGCCAATTGGAACAGATGAACATGCACGTAACAATTCGTCAGACATTATTGAATCAATTTTTGGCAAGTACAAAGCCAGTAAGTCGCCTAATAAATTGAATGGGGTTACACCATTTGTTCTTTTTCTTCCAATATATGCAAAATTGAAAAATAAAAAGCAAGCCAAAACCTTCAACTTTAAAGCGGCTTTAGAAGAAACACGAGTTGGAGAAATAGATACTTGGGCAAAGGTGAATCTAACTCAAAATATGGCGCAAGTACGTAGTAGGTGTTTAAAAAATGCTGGGTAATATTAGGTACATAGTTTTTGATCACCCTACCCTGTAGGGCTCTGGCAGTATGTCTGCCATATACCCTGGGCGATGCCCAAGCCTGTCCCGTCAGTATTGCGGGAGGCTAAAATATAACAGCCTTTCAGGCTTATAATACAAATAAACATTGGCATGTATGTACACGCAAGTGAGGAATCTGTAACAAAAACCCTGCAAATAGTCAACAGATACTTCACTCCGCTGAGCATGACAGTGGTTTTACGTCATTCACATACCACATACCTCAGACCACTTTCAATTTTGTCTCACCTTAAAATAAATATGGCAGGCATTTTTTCTGTTTCGTATCATCTTACCGATCATATGTCACGTTTCTGTACTAAAAC
>CAYVLC010000049.1:0-17903 GCA_964452155.1 uncultured Dysgonomonadaceae bacterium | reverse complement strand
TTTCATTTCCCATATCATTCATATTCATTTTTCTCACTCATCTAACACATACCACTCCAATCGCTACTCTCACACAACCACAAAATGTTGGTTGACACTTCATTTACTTTTTGCACATACAACAAAACCTAGTGGTCAGTTCATTCTCTCTCGTAGAATATGAAAAATCATTAGGCAGAGAGTTCATTTACTCATACAGAATATATAGATGATTAGGCAGGCCCTTCTTTCACTCACGCAGCATACAATGTAAACTGCGAGAGCAACTCATTCACTATCACTGAATGTGATAATAATCTATTCGGGAGTTCAATATCTCTCATCGAAAACAACAATAACAATATGAGCAATTGCATCACTATCATTGAGCAATACGAATGGACATATCAAATCCTCATATACATCATTCTGATACAAGAATGAATAATCCTACAATTTAAACTACTCATTCTGATTATAGAACTCATTACTTTTAAGATTGATACTTCCATTGTATAAATAGAATAGATAATATAAAATATCCATAATACTAATATGACAACAGAGTGTATAATCATTTATTTCAATATATACATCTCTACATCAGAATAAATGCCTATATTGCTCAAGTTTATGAATCATAAATCAGAATGATTATACCGAATTCGCAAGTAGTAGATTTTGCTTGTACAAAATGTGTGATGTTTCTCACCTTCATGATATTTCAATACTACAACAAGTATGATGGCTATGGCGGACAACATTATTCTATCTGACGCAAATAGTGATGAGAAATAAGAATAAGATTCTATCTATCAGCACAATGAGTGACGACACTTCTAAAGAGTATAAAATAGTATGGCAAAGAGATTGCTCGACACGCTAATTGCTTTATAATATATAACACTGAGAGTGATGACAATGATAACTACATCTTCGCTGTAAAAAAACTTGAAGGTGTGCATCACAAACTACTAATTTCTGAAAAATAAATACACTATGGAGAATATGTACATTGGTTTTACAAAAGAGCTCAAAAACGCTCTATTCTATGACCTGTTTGATATCTTAGATTCTTGGCTAGATTCAGAAAACATCAAGAGTGACTTAATGAAAGAGGCATCCAAAAGAATAAAGAAACATCATAAAAGATTGGTTTTGCTTAAGATCATAAAACCTCGTCACCATCTCACCGCGGTAATTAATGAGAAGGTGCTTACAAGGACCCAATATCTAAAATGCTTGCGCATGATGGTTGATGCTAATTTGCTTATGAACCTACCCGAAAAGCGTGAAGCAGCAAAGCTGTTAAAGTTTTGGGTAGAAAACCAGCAAAAAGATTTATACATACCTTCTATTCATGTTCAGAGCAATCTTACTGGTTCTTTTTTGCAAGATAGAGAGAAAAGAGCCGAAATAAAAAAAGCTACCACACTACTCGATCTTGATGACTTGCTGGAAGATATTGAGAAACTAACGACAGAAATTACTAACGATTACCGGCAAAGACTGAAAGAAATAACTCATCAATCGGTGAAAGGGAAAGAGCTGAGAGATGCTGCCTACAAAGATTTAAAATTTCTTATCAACACATTAGAGGTGACATACAGCGTGGCCAAAGATGATGAAGAGAGGGAAGAACTAAGAAGACTAAACTTTGCGATCAACGATCACTTAAAGACTTTTAGAACCCTCTTGAAATCGCGTAAAACAAAAAGAAAAAACAAGAAGAGAGTGGCTGCAGCAGTAAAAGAATTGATAAGTAGCCCCCTGGAAAACAAACCTGATGAGCAAGAAGAGAAAAACTTGCCAATGAAGATGCCCGATAATTTGAAACCTAGTGAAGGTGTTGACAATTCTGGAGACAAGGACCCGCATGAGACATAGAAACTCCCGCTTCGCACATTCCTGGAGCGGGAGGCTCAGCGCATTCCTGGGGCGGGGAGCTCTTGTTAGGCGCATATTTACTCCCCACCCAAATAATTAAACATTCCCATCAAAATAAATGTTGCTTTCAAGAATAAATGTTAACTTTGGGAAACAATTAACATGACCTGAAACAACTAATGGCAAAAAAAGAAACAAACGGCCGATCGATAGAAGAAACGCTATGGCAAGCTTGCGATAAAGTAGCCAATGAGAATAAAATAGAAAGGAAAGAATACAAAGTAGAGCATCTTGTGACGGGTGTAGCTCCTGCTGCACCTTTTTCCTCTTTTGCGACGCTCTCCCCTGCAACGCCTTTGGCAAATACAAAGATTATTTCACCACCCACTTCAGACCTCCTGAAGAATGGAATATTGGAGATAAGCTTTCCCACCGCACCTCAAAAGGCCTCATCCAATCAATCAACTTCCAATTAAATGATAGTTTGCCTCAAGAGGTATTGTAAAATATAGAAGAGGAACTTAAGACATTACCAGATTCAAAAAGAAAAATTGAAAAAAGAAATTTACAATGAGAAATATTAGAAAAAGTTTGATTACAGTATCCATTCTGTTTGGATTATCATCTTGTGCCATTCTAAACTTCGGGAAACAAAAAGAACAGAAGGTGCAAATAGAAACAACAGAGGGAGATATAACGCTGAAATTGTATAACCAAACACCATTGCATCGAGACAATTTCATTAAATTAGTAAAATCGCAGTTTTATGATGGTGTACTGTTTCACCGCGTAATAGACCAATTTATGATTCAAGGTGGCGACCCAAATTCAAAAGAAGATGCCTCTGATAAGCCAATAGGTGAAGGTGATGTGGGTTACTCACTTGGGGCCGAATTTAGAACACCACATATCTATCACAAACGTGGCGCATTGGCTGCAGCAAGAGAAGGAGATAATGTAAATCCTGAAAAAACATCGTCTGGATGTCAGTTTTATATTGTTGTAGGGAAACAATTTACCGATGAGCAACTGGATGAGTTGCAAGCTAATCAGATAAAAAAATATGAACATGCCAATGACTCTACCTATAAGTATAGCGCACAAGCACGCACCGATTATAAAACTATTGGCGGCACACCTCACTTAGATGGAAATTATACGGTTTATGGTGAAGTTCTCACAGGGATGGACGTAGTAGATAAAATAGCAAAAACGGATACAAAGAGAAATGATAGACCTATAAAAGATATCAGAATACTAAAAATGCGACTAATAAGGTAGTTGACTTAATTCAATTGAAAATTGAAAACTTCTTGAACAAAGAAGAGTAGCGGCACTTCTATTGGGGCTCTTACAAGAGAAGGAGAACACGCACAATCTAAAGCAGACTTTCTCAATAAGATGAACATCGCACTTTAAGAGACCAATGAATCTGAGTATTGGATTCTACTTTTGAAAGACTCAGAATGCTTATCAATTGAGGAGAGCTTATCTATTTTATCGGATGTGTCAGAATTAATAAAACTATTAGCACGCATAGTAAAGTCAACAAAGGAATCTTAGGCAAAATGCTGACATTATTCCAAATCACATAAATTCTCCACTTTCAACTTTCCATTAAAATCCCTCCTCCTATTTCCACATTTTTTCATATCTTTGTGTATAAACAAATAAAGAATCATTATGAAAAAGAATGCAATCCCCGAAAGACTTTCGGCCCTACGTAAATTCATGGAAAGCAAAAATCTAAACGTTTTTGTTATCCCCAGTACCGACCCACACCTAAGTGAATATCCTGCAGCAACGTGGGAAAGTCGCAAATGGATTAGTGGCTTCACAGGTTCGGCCGGAACAATAGTAGTAACACTGAAAGAAGCAGGCCTATTTACAGATTCGCGCTATTTTTTGCAAGGCGCAACCGAATTGGCCAACACGGGTATCGATTTGTTTAAGGTGGGACAGCCCGAAACTCCCACCATGATTGATTGGATAATAGATCAGGCAGGCGAGAATGGCAAAGTAGGTATTGATGGGCTAGTTTATGCTGCAGCCGATGCTCATCTACTCGCAATGAGATTGAAACGCAAAAACATTGAATTGGTTACACAATATGATCCATTTGTAGAAGTTTGGAAAGATAGACCAGAGATACCAACCAATGAAGTTTTTACATTGGCTGAAGATGTAACTGGCGAGCCGGCCAAGAGCAAAATAAAACGTATTGTTGCTGAATTGAAAAAAGAAGATGCCGACGGTATGCTCATGGTTACGCTTGATGCAGTAGCTTGGACATTCAATATAAGAGGAAACGATGTAGATTTCAACCCTGTAGCAGTGGCCTATGCATACATTTCGGAGAAAGAGACTGTGCTATTTATCAATCCTAAGAAATTGACACAAGAGGTTGCCAACAACTTGAAACAACAAGGTGTAACATTGGCAGCGTATGATAAAGTATTTGAATATGTGGGCAACCTACCTGCAAAAACCTCTGTATTGGTTACGGGTAGCAAGATAAACCTAAAGCTACTACAAACTATTCCAGCAAACTGCTCGGTAATAGACGTGCCATCTCCTGCCGATTTGATGAAAAGCAAGAAGAACGAAACCGAGTTGAAAGGTTTTCGCAATGCCATGCTAAAAGATGGATTGGCATTGGTGAAGTTTTATATGTGGATGGAAAAAGCTGTGCCAACGGGCAAAGTTACCGAAGTAACCATTGAGGATAAACTACGCGAATATCGTTCGCAACAACCGCTCTATTTTGGTGAAAGCTTCAACACCATTGCAGGTTATGGTGGCAATGGTGCTATTGTGCACTACCATGCCACTCCCGAAAATCACTCAATAGTAGCACCAAAAGGTTTGATGTTGATTGACTCTGGAGCTCAATTTATGGACGGAACTACCGACATAACCCGTACGTTGGCTGTGGGAGAACTAACAGACCAAATGAAAAAAGACTATACCAATGTACTGAAAGGTCACATACAACTTGCAACTACCATCTATCCGCAAGGAACACGTGGTTCGCAGCTTGATGTACTGGCACGCAAGGCACTTTGGGACAATTGCCTACACTATTCTCATGGAACGGGTCACGGAATTGGCCACTTTTTGAATGTGCACGAGGGTCCTCAAAGCATTCGTTTGGAAGAAAACTCTGTGACGCTACAACCCGGGATGGTTACATCAAACGAACCTGGATTGTACAGAGCCAATGAGTATGGTATTCGTATCGAAAACTTGATTGTAACGCAAGAGTACAACAAAAATGAGTTTGGTGCATTCTACAATTTCGAAACCATCACGCTTTGCCCCATCGACACTACTCCTATTGATATTAACTTGTTGACCCAAAAAGAAATTGATTGGCTCAACAATTATCATACCATGGTGTACGACAAACTCAACGCTCACTTGAATGATGAAGAGAAAGCGTGGTTGAAAGAAAAAACTAAACACATTTAATATTTTCAAGAGAAAAGACCAAACACAATGTGCCTATATTATGGATCAGCAATAAAAGTACGTGTTTTGCCTATTTCTTGATTACACTCAAAGAACACAGTACGCTCCTACCGGAGCTCTTGGGTGGAAGGGTCATCAATATACTACAGACAGTAAGGCTCCTAAAGGAGCTAAAAGTTGTGATATGCAATGTAAATTCATTCATAAAAAAGGGCGCTTCAATTTGATTACGCATTATTATGTAACTAATAAACTACCTTTCAGATATTAGCGGCCAGTGCTCCAGATAGGAGCAACACTGTCTGTAGTAAACCTATACCCACTTCACCTTAAGCATCGTAGATGTGAACTGTAAAGAGTTTATAGCAAAACAGTTTGGTGAAATTAGACGATAGAATATAAAGCAAACACATGCTTTTGCATCTGATCCTATAGTATTGGGGGCATTGTATTTTCTTCGTAAAGCGAAAACTAAACAGTCCTAATTGTGTTAGTAGGAGCCATTATTTTAATAATACTTGGTATATTAACAAAATACGGGAAAATGCATTTCCTTATTGCTGGGTATAACACCATGCCTAAAAAAGATAAAGCTATGTACGATATTGAAGGCATAGCATCAGTTACGAGAAATGCACTATTTAGAATGGCATTAATTATGATTATTGGCTATTGCATATCTAAGTATGCAAACAAACCACAAGTTGAGTCTATTATGGTAACTATAGGAGCAATTGTTTTTGTTCTTTATGTAATTATAGAAGCAAACTAGAAGAAGTATAAAATAAAATAGAAAGCTGTTTTTTTGCACAAATTTGGTGTTTATAGTTGGCAAATATTCAAAACACACCCTCTAAAAAAGGAAAACTTATTATAAAAACAATGGCATTAATTAAATCTGTTAGAGGTTTCACCCCAAAGATGGGCGAAAATATATTCTTAGCTGAAAATGCGACTATTATTGGTGATGTAATTATTGGCGACGATTGCAGCATCTGGTACAATGCTGTGCTGCGTGGCGATGTAAACTCCATTCGCATTGGCAACCGTGTGAATGTGCAAGATGGCACTGTGATACATACTTTGTATCAAAAATCAGTATCGATAATTGGCGACGATGTTTCTATTGGTCACAATGTGGTAATACATGGTGCAAAAATAGAAAATGGAGCACTCATTGGCATGGGTGCTATTGTATTGGACCATGCAGTAGTGGGCGAAGGCGCCATTATTGCAGCAGGCTCTGTGGTGCTGAGCGGAACTCATGTAGAACCAGGTAGCATATATGCAGGTGTGCCTGCAAAGTTTGTAAAGAAAGTAGATCTGGAACAATCGAAAGAGATGAATCAGAAAATTGCGCGCAACTATTTGATGTATTCAGGTTGGTATAAAGAAGAAGAAGAAGAAGACAGTTTACCAAGCGACACTATAGAGTAGCGACATGCAACTGAAAAATAGACATAAGAACCTCTTTTACTGGCTACTTTGGTTAATGTTGATAACAGCAGACTAAAAATAGGCAGTAAAAGAGGTTTTTATTAAACTATTGCTAACTTTGTAAGGCATTGGCTACTCTAAAGCAGACATAGCAATAAGCACACTAATAACACAATTTTGTGCCTTTACTTTTCTATAGGCGTACTAAAAACTACATAAAAATGCATACACTATCTGTTCCAGAATTAAAGAAATACCTCGATGCAAAAGCAGCAAAATACAACAAAGTTTCTTTCATTGGTAAAGATCCAATCAGTATTCCTCATCAATTTAGTGAGAAGGCCGACATAGAAATCACAGCCTTTCTTACTGCTATTTTGTCATGGGGACAACGAAAAACAATTATAGCAAAGTGCAACGAAATCATTTACAGAATGGGTGGGGAGCCATATAAATTTATTATGAATCATACTGATGAAGACCTTAAAAAATTAGTAGGATTCAAACACCGCACCTTCAATGATACAGACTTGCTCTATTTTGTTGACTTTCTGCACAGACACTATAGTGAGCACGATAGCCTAGAAAGTGCATTCATACCCCAAACAGGGTTTGTAAGTGTTGAGAATTCGCTCAACTACTTTCACAAATACTTCTTCAATCACGAGAATGCTCCAAAGCGTACACGCAAGCATGTGGCATCGCCTGCCAAAAAGTCGGCGTGTAAACGATTGAACATGTTTTTGAGATGGATGGTACGAAAAGATAAAAATAATGTTGACTTTGGTATCTGGAACAAAATCCCAATGAGCGAACTAATCTGTCCAATTGATTTGCATGTGGAGCGAGCCGCTCGTAAGATGATGCTTATAAAACGAAAACCTGTTGATTGGGATACTGCCATAGAGCTAACAGAAAGCTTGAGAGAACTAGATAGGAACGACCCCGTGAAGTATGATTTTGCTCTCTTTGGTTTATCAATTGGCGAAGACATTACTTCGTTTAGTGATAAGCTGGAGGCTGATTATTAACCCAAGTTACAGCTATCACACCCAATAGTGCCATATTATAGTTAAACTGTTGCTGTTCTCTTTCAATGAGCAGCCTATTATATAAATAACAGTTTAAGCTCGCTCTAAAATCCTTTGTTTTCATCGAAAAGATGGCTTGTAGTGCCCAAATGTTACAAGAGATACATACGCATAAGCAATTTTATGACCAAGTATTGATAAACAAAACAATCACAAAAGCACATTTAGTATCACTGAGGGAGAACCGAGAAAAAATATGGACAAATAGAAGAATAATCATTTTTGGCCAATTCGATATAATTTACACATTGGATATCTTTGTCTATTTTACAATAATAGAAAATACCAACCAAAAAAAAAGCTGTTCTTTTCAATAAAAAGTACAGCTTTTTTTAGTTCTCTAGTTTAATATAGTATTTATATTACATAGTGATTAACAGAAAACTGCCGTTTTTGAGACTTTGATAAGAAAACGTCAAAGACAAGGCTTTCGAGGTTTTTGAAATTAAGGAGTTTACTTTAGTAAATGACTGTTTCAAAAACGAGAGTAACGCAGTATTTGGCGTTTTCTTGCTAAGACTACATAGGTAATTGAACAGCACCACCTATAAGATATACACCTGCCAATGCTACAATAGCATAAAGCTCGGGGAATACTGCCAAAATAAGTGTGTTTGTAAATACGTTGTGTCCTTGACCAATAGCAGCTATACCATTAGCACAAACTTGTCCTTGACGAATGGAGGAGAATAGACCAATAAAACCAAGTGCTAAACCACCAGCCAATACAGCAGCTGCTTGTATCATAGAAATATCTGGAGTGAGTACGCCAAAAATATTTTGAAACATAAAGTAACCCGCAAAACCGTACAAACCTTGTGTACCCGGTAGAGCTGTTAAAACAAGAAAGTTACCAAATGCACCATCGTTTTTCTTTAATGCACCTACGGCTGCATTACCTGCAATAGTTACTCCGTAAGCACTGCCAACTCCAGAAAGAATGAGCATTACTGCAATACCCATATAAGCTAATAATAGATTTAATTCCATAATTGATTGAATTTATTTGATTTTTATAAATTTGATATTTTAAGTAAATGGTTGATATTTTGTTCCGCCACCGGTAAATTCTGAATTCTTGAAAAACTCTACAAATGTTAATCGCAAAGGATGCACAATTGCTCCCAATGTATTCATAAAGATATTGATACCATGACCTATCACAAAAATTAGTATGGTTACTATTGGTCCTACAATGGCGTTGTCGGGGCTCATACCTACTGCCAATTGTGTAAACACGTTTGCTAGGATACCTCCAGAGAGACCCAAAGCAAAGAGACGAACATACGACAGGATGTCGCCCAAGAGGCCGGTAGCCATATTGTATGAATCCCAGAAACCTAAACCGAAGTTTAGAAATATATTCTTCCCTGGCGAGTTGACAAAGAAAATAGCTATTGCACTAATTCCCATAATAATCAGGTGTACAGTACCAGTCATTGGCAAAATAGCTGGGAAAAGCACTGCGAAGATAACACTTACCAGTAGTACAATCCATCCAAGGGTAGATATACCGTGTACAAAACCAAATTGTATAATTCGGTTATACATCTTAAGTATCATTCCGAAGACAACTTGCACTACACCCAACATTAGCGCCAAACTAAACATCATATCATTGTTGAAGTAAACTTTTTCTCCTAGTTTCTGAGCAATGGGTATATCTAATTCGTACAATTGTACGCCAAAGAATCCACCTGTCAAGAACCCAGTAAAGAAAGCAGACACTCCTAACACTTGCACCAAAGACAAAATAGATTTAAATGAATCTCCCATCGAAGATTTCATAAATATTTTTGCGGCAGTAGCTCCCACAAATAGAAACAAACCGTAACCTATATCTCCCAATGATAGTCCGAAGAATAGCATAAAGAATGGAGCAAAGTAGGGAGTAAGATCCAACTCATTGTACTTTGGCAGCATGTATAGCTTGGTGATAGGCTCAAAGAGTTTGAAAAACTTATTGTTGTTCAACTTTATAGGTACATCATCTTCGGGTGTTGGGTTTGCTACTTCGTAGTATGCATCTTTCGATTGCAGATAAGAGACAATCTTAGTCTCATTCTCTTCTGGGGCCCACCCTTGCATCAGCATCAGTTTATCGTCTGCAACACTACTGGTGTTGAGAACAACATTTTTCAAAGATATCTTAGCCTCAAGGTCTGCTATTGCAGCATCGAGAGAAGGAATATCGGCCGAAAGTATTTTTAAGCTCACTTCTTCTTCTTTTCTTTTCTCTTTGATTGATTCTATCAGATTTGACAAATCATGGTGCGATACATCTGGTAGCTTCAGTGCCTCTAGGCCCAGCTCTTCGGCTACATTATCTTGCTGTGTTACTGTTATAAAATAGTAGCGTGTAGCTTCGTTTATCAAAATAGCATCGTACAAGGTTTCCCATTCTGGATTGTATGCACTCTTCTGAATTGAAAAGAAATCTATGTTGTAGCCTGCTTGCTCTAAATTTTTTATTGTTTCGGTATCAAAATTACCCCAAGGCTGAAGCGTTTCTAGTTCTTTTGAGGCTACTTGCAACTGTTGGTTTATTGTTGCAATACGCTCTTGAATAGCTTCGATGCGTTGCGGTATTTTGTAACCCAAGTCTGTGTCTGCAGCATTTTCAGGTGTTTCTACCTTATCGTCAGCAATTGTTTTTTGTAGTATTTTCTTCGACTCTTCCAGTTTTTTCAACTGACTGATGTAATCTTCCAACTCATCGTTGTGGGCCACCTCATTGGCTTGTTGCGCCACATGAATGAGTCCGAGCTTACGTAAATCTTGCAAAAAGACATCATAATCGTTATGATAGATCAAAAAAGAAAACTTCCGCATTTTTTTTACCATATCGAACCCTCCTTTTCTGCTCTTGCATCCTTTTTAGCACGCATAATTTTTTGTGAAGACTTCGAGAGATTTTCCTCATCTTCTAAATATCGTTTAATTTTTAGGATTGCATCTTCATAGCCCGGTATCTGCACTTTCTCAAAAAGATTTACTTTCTGAGTTGTCTTTTTTCGAGCATACTCCAACTTCCTCAATTTGAGTTCGAAGAAGTCTCGTTTTATTCCTATTTCTCCTAAACGTTGCAATAAGCTTACTCCGTCCAAAAACCATTTTGGTCTATTGAAAACGCTAAACTGTTTCGTTTCAAACTCAACCCCTTCTAAAACAAAAATAGGTACACCAGCAATTTTCTTCTTCGAAAGATTCACATCCTTCACCCGTATCAATGAGGGGTCGAACTCTGTCCATAGTCCCACCATTTTGTCATACGATCCTATTTGGCTTTCCAGTTCGTCGTCTAGTTCTTCTATTTGGTCTTTGGCCTTTTTAACCTCCATTCGCAATGCACTCTCTTTACTCTGAAGAGTAGGGAGAGCACGCAGCCTCATCTTGAGACTTTTCTCGAGTACCTGTTGCGATGTTTTGTTATATTGAAATTTTATAGCCATAAATAATTTACTTTCCTATTCTTGATGTACTTCCTTTGCAACCTTTTCTTTCGATTTCCAATACTTATCTACCATTTCGGTTTTCATGTTCACCTCTTCTGGTCTGAAATGACTAGAGAATAGGCCCCATGTAGTATCAAGCATTTCTGTTGTATCTAGGTTGACATCAATAGCCAAAATATATTCTGAATATTCCTTTGCAAAACTCAGTGTACGTTGGTCATAATCGGTGAGATCAAAACCGTTTTCCATTTTTGTTTTAGCATTGGCAGCATCAGAATATAATCTCACAGCAGCATTCATTACCTGTGGATGGTCTTCGCGTGTTACCTCGCCTTGCACCAATTGTTTCAGACGTGAAAGTGAGCGGAATGGGTCGACAATTACTTTACCTATATCGCTATCTGTACGTAAGAAGAGCTGCCCCTCGGTAATATACCCTGTATTGTCGGGCACAGCATGTGTGATGTCTCCACCCGAGAGGGTAGTAACTGCAATAATGGTGATAGAACCTCCTGCAGGAAATTGTACTGCTTTCTCATATATTTTAGCCAAGTCGGAGTATAACGAACCAGGCATAGAGTCTTTAGATGGTATTTGGTCCATCCTATTTGATACAATTGCTAAAGCATCGGCATAGGATGTCATATCGGTTAAGAGTACCAATACGTTTTCGTTTTTATCTACTGCAAAATACTCTGCAGCAGTTAAAGCCATATCTGGTACCAACAGACGTTCTACTGGTGGATTCTCGGTTGTGTTTACAAAGCTGATAATTCTATCTAAGGCTCCAGCATTGCTAAAGACGTTTTTGTAAAACAAATAGTCATCGTTGGTCATGCCCATGGCTCCCAGAATAATCTTGTCGGCTTTTGCACGTAGTGCCACTGTTGCCATTACTTGATTAAAAGGTTGATCGGGGTCGGCAAAGAAAGGAATCTTCTGACCCGAAACAAGTGTGTTGTTGAGGTCGATACCAGCAATACCAGTAGCAATTAGTTTTGATGGTTGGTCTCTACGCACTGGGTTTACAGATGGACCACCAATTTCGCGTTCTTCCCCTTCGGGAATAGGGCCTCCATCTATAGGATTTCCCAACGCATCAAAGAAACGACCAGCCAACTGCTCACTCACTTTCAACGAGGGGGCTTTGCCCAAGAAAATAACCTCGGCGTTTGTGGGAATACCTTCGGTACCACCAAATATTTGTAGCGTTACTACATCTTCAATAATTTTTACTACCTGCGCCAATCTTCCATCAACAGTTGCCAATTCGTCATAACCCACATTTGAAGCTTTGAGGCTACATGTAGCTTTAGTGATTTGGGTAATTTTAGTGTATATTTTTTGAAATGCTTTTGCCATAATTCTTCTAGCTTTCTGCTTTATTTTTTAGTGTTGTTGCTCACCGCTTTTGTTTCCAAAAGGTCATTAAGCTGTTTGTGATATCCATTAAACTTATCAGACTTAAACTCTGCATAATTCATTTGCCTGCAAATATTGATTACATCTTTGAAATAGTCTGCAACCTTATTGAAATTGTCAAATTTGAAATCGCTGCGACAGATATCGGTAACCATATTTAGTATATACTCTTGTCTCTTGATAGGTGTTACAGCATCAATGGCATCGAATGCATCTTGTTGTAGAACAACAAAGTCAATCAATTCTGATTTCCAAAAAGTAACATGATACTCAACAGGAACACCATCATCTCCCAAAATATTTATCTGTTCTGCAATCTCCTTGCCACGCAACAAATATAGTTTTGCTTCATTTATTTTGTCTAACCAGTCTTCCGAAATTTGTTTTTTGATGTATTCTTCAAATTCGGGATACTCTATATATTTAGAATAAGAGTCAATGGGATTGACTGCCGGATAGCGTTTTTTATCGGCACGGTCTTGCTCTAATGCATAAAAACAGCGCGCTACTTTTTTTGTGTTTTCAGTTACTGGTTCTTTCAGGTTACCTCCAGCCGGAGATACTGTACCAATAAAAGTAATTGAACCAGACTCATCGTTATTTAGAACAACATGCCCTGCCCTACTATAAAAGTTTGAGATAATAGATGATAAGTCCATGGGGAAACCATCGGGTCCGGGAAGTTCCTCCAAGCGGTTACTCATTTCGCGAAGCGCCTGTGCCCAACGAGAAGTAGAGTCGGCCATCAAGAGCACCTTCAAGCCCATTGCTCTGTAATACTCGCCAATGGTCATTGCTGTATATACAGAGGCCTCACGAGCTGCTACAGGCATATTTGAGGTATTGGCAATGATGATGGTTCGCTCCATCAATTTGCGTCCTGTGTGTGGATCTTCTAATTCGGGGAATTCTGTAAAAATCTCAACCACTTCATTGGCACGTTCACCACAAGCAGCAATTATCACAATATCGGATTCTGCTTGTTTTGAAATGGCATGCTGCAAAACTGTTTTACCAGTTCCAAACGCACCAGGAATAAATCCTGTGCCACCTTCCACAATGGGGTTGAGGGTGTCAATAGTTCTTACTCCGGTTTCAAGTAATTTGTATGGACGAGGCTTGTTTTTGAAGAAGGTGATAGGTTGTTTCACAGGCCAGCGTTGAATCATATTGAGTTCAATCTCTTTGCCATTCTTATCTTCTACTACGGCCATAATATCGTAGATATTATATTGGCCAGCTTCGGCTACACTTTTCACCGTGTATTCTCCTTCCATTTTGAAGGGGAGCATTATTTTGTGTGGCTGAAAGTTTTCATCCACTTCGCCCAGCCATGCTCCTGCCGAAACCTTATCGCCTTTTTTAGCTAAGGGTTTAAACTGCCATAGCTTTTCCTCATTCAGAGGAAAAGTATATTGACCACGCTTCAAGAAGATACCTTCCATTTTGTCGAGGTCGTTCTGAAGTCCGTCTAAGTTTCGCTCCAATAATCCAGGACCAAGAACAACTTCGAGCATGTGACCTACAAATTCTACTTCTGCATTGACGGCCAATCCACGGGTACTCTCAAAAACCTGAACATAAGCACTTTTACCAACTACTTTTATAACCTCTGCCATTAGTTTGGTATCGTCCAAAACTATATAGGCAATTTCGTTTTGCGATACAGGACCATCTACTTCAACTATTACTAAGTTGGCGATAATTCCTTTTACAATTCCTTTTGTTGACATATATATGTGTGTTGTTTCTATTTCCTTATTTTGTTATTATTCTTCGTCGGGAACTTTCACTTCTTTCTTCATGTTTGCAATGAGCTCTCGAAACACTCGCTCGCCCTCTTCAGCATTGAGTTGCACCCAACGTTCCAAGATTTGCAACTTGCATAAATAAGCAAAAAGATATTCTATATCGAAATAGTCGAAGACTGTGTTCTGGTCCAACCAATCCCAGCGAAACTTATCAATCTTGCGCTCTCGTTCGTATATATCAGTTTCTTCTGATATTCTGAGTATAGCATTGTAGTAATCTAGCTCTTGTTCGAGGCCAAAATCACGCGTGTTTGCATTGGCTCTTATTGTTTTTGCAATATGATTGCTGCCAACCACCACCTGCTTTACATCCAGCCCATACTTACGACTATAGATAGCGCCCAATAGGTTTCCTATATTTAAGTTTAATGTGAACCACTGCGATACCAATGTGTTTTTCACACTGGCTCCATAGTCCATATAAAGCGATGTAAGTATATCTTCCCAGTTTTTATTTTCAGACTCAGCATCTTCTTTCAGCCATTGCCTTATGAAGTCTTCAAAAATATTTGGCATATTCTTGTTCTTCACATCTTGGCTTTCCTTAATGGAATTGATGGTGCCAAGCAGCTCCTTACGAGAAAAGACTCCCGTTTCTTTCACCTCAGCTTCCTTGTCTAAGAGAAGTTTGAGTAGATTATTTTTGTCTGCTTCTAAAAAATATTTATCAATCAATTTTTTGTCATCCGGCTTCAACTCTTCATACAGCATCGCTTTAAATTCTGATACTGTGAAAGGGAGCTTAGTACTGTCGAACGAAAAATCAGGCAGACCTGCTACAAAATAATAGTATTGATTTTTGAACATAGACTAACTTTAAGGATTAAAAAAAAAGCGTTAGAACAATAGCTGTTGAATTTGAGGACGTAAAAACTCTTTGAAATATTCAACAAATTCGTCTTCACCAAATTTCACTTTGTAAGTCCCATCAGCGGGGGCAATCATAAATCCGGTTTTAATACCGTTTACCGATTCTATTTTCAGCTTGCCGTCGAGGAGCGACTTAGCATTGGCTTTAATATATTCTTCTAATTCGTCTTTGTTTTCTACACTCACAACCATTGTTTGTTTATCGGCCCAATTTTGCATCAGGTTGGTTATAAGTTTTTGCATAAAAGCTTTGTCACCAACAGCAGCTTTCACGCTAGATGTAGCCAACTTTTCGGTTATAATGTTTGTAACCTCTGTTTTCAGACCTTCCAATGCTTGAGAGGCATATAGTTTGAGCTCCGATTCGGCATTGTTATTTACTTCTGTCGATTTTTTCTTTGCAGCATCTATTATTTCTTGTGCTTTTGTGTTTGCATCATCAAGAATTTGTTTTTCTTTCTTTTGTGCATCCGCTACAATCTTCTCGGCCTCTGCGTTTCCTTTTTTCACCCCTTCTTCGTAAAGCTTGGAAGTGAGTTCTTGAATTTTGTCCATAATATTATTGTGCTGTTATTTCAAAAAATGTTACAATGAAAATATATCTTAATTGACAAAGATATAAAAATTAATGTACCACAACGGATATATTCATATCAAAATAAGCAATAAATTGAAGGTTTTTATTATTTAACACAATAAAAGCATTAATTTTGCAGAATGGATAAAAAAATATTCCGACTAGCCCTCCCCAATATAATATCTAACATAACCGTTCCTATGTTAGGAATGATAGATATAGCTATTGCTGGCCATTTAGGTTCGGCCATATATATAGGTGCAATTGCTCTGGGAAGTAATATCTTCAACATGGTTTATTGGAACTTTGGCTTCCTGCGCATGAGTTCAAGTGGATTTACAGCTCAAGCCTATGGAGCTCGCAATTTTGGCGAAGCCATGAATGTACTCATTCGGTCTCTCATTGTTGCAATAGGCTTTGGGCTGCTGATACTTCTCTTGCAAATGCCAATTGAGAAGCTTGCTATTGGTTTTATCAAGTCTGGACCAGAAACCATAGAGAACGTGAAGTATTATTTTCGGATATGTATCTGGAGTGCACCTGCAGTATTGGGGGTATATGCATTTAAAGGATGGTTCATTGGTATGCAGAATGCAAAAACGCCCATGGTGATATCCATTATCAACAATGTGTTAAACATAGTTCTTAGTTTCATTTTTGTATTCGGGTTTGACATGAAGATAAAAGGAATTGCCTTGGGAACAATGCTTTCGCAAGTTGTGACACTTCTGATATCTATAGCTTTGTGGTTTCGCTACTACAACAGAATGGTTAAATATATAAATCTGAAAACAGTATTAGATACTACAGCCCTAAAATCATACTTCAAAGTGAATGGCGATACTTTTATACGCACATTTATGCTCACACTCGTGACAACATTTTTCACGTTTGCATCTTCGGGTATGGGCGACACGATACTTGCAGTGAATGCCTTATTGATGCAGTTCTTCATGCTTTTCTCTTATTTCATGGATGGGTTTGCTTATGCAGGCGAAGCCCTTACTGGCCGCTACATTGGTTCAAAAAACCACTTACTACTGCGCTACATGATTCAAAGACTTTTCTTTTGGGGTTTTGTGGTAAGTGCTGCCTCAGCATTGCTATACATCATTTTCCCTAATCAAATATTGCAAGTTCTGACAAACAATCAGGAAGTAATAGCAACAACCAAATCATTTACTTTTTGGACTATTCTGATACCCATTACCGGATTTGCGGCCTTCTTATGGGATGGCATATTTATTGGTGCTACCGCATCAAAAGAGATGCGCAATGCAATGATTTTATCAGCTCTCAGTTTTTTTGTCTGTTACTACTCCACCAAATCGTTTTTGGGTAACAATGCTTTGTGGTTGTCGTTTATTCTTTATTTAACGGTGAGAGGCATCATACAAACTTTATGGTCTAAAAAGGCTTTGAATCTTGAGCCATTGGAGTGAAAGCATTTTCAGTGAATAGTATTTTTCTCTATTTTTTTTGGTTTAAATCTATTGACAATCTCCTTATTACATCTTGCATCCTCTGTTCCTAAAGAGTTGAATATTCAATTCAGCTCAAACATAAGAGAATCTATATTCTAGATTTCATCGTATTTTTACTCGTTCTTGTATCTGCAACTATCTAAAATTTATGTGAGAAAACATCTGATATATAGAACAAATAATTATCTTTACTATTTCATGCAAAATTTAATAAGCAATTTAAAAAAACATACAGCTTGAAAAATAAAGCTTGACATAGCCATAGCACTGAGGGAAACTGAACCAAAAACATGATGTAATATCTAAATATTTGGTCTTCGGAACAAGAGAATTATTAGAATTAGTCTGTCAGCAATAATAATTAATTTAGCAATTTAGAAGAATAAAAGCCTATTAACGTGAGTTCGGGATAAGATTAT
>CAYVLC010000048.1:0-17907 GCA_964452155.1 uncultured Dysgonomonadaceae bacterium | reverse complement strand
TAAGCTAGCAGCTCCGATTGCAACACTTAATTTTCATTATTTATTTCCCAATACAAAACTTCGCAAAAATATTTCCCAATATCTCGTCGGTCGAGATATGTCCAGAAATTTCGCCTAGGTGAAACATGCACTCCCTGATATCTTGTGCCAAGAAATCGTGCGTAATGCCCATCTCTAAACCCTGGTGCACCCGATTGATGGCTTCTAGTGCCTTGATGAGTGCCTGATAGTGGCGCATGTTGGTAACAATTACATCGGCCTCGCCTATGGAGGGTATGTGAGATGCCCTCACCAGCATGTTTTGCAGGGTGTGAATATTGTTGTGCTGCTTGGCAGAAACGAAGAGCCTGTCGGCTGTAAGTTCTGTGAGTAGATTATCTTTTTTGTTGTTCAGCTGTGCCTCCGATAGTAAGTCGGCTTTGTTGAAGAGCAGTATTGTGTGTTTGTCCTTTAGTTTGGGGACTATTGCACTGGCCAACTCTACGATTTTTGCATTGGGAGTTGTGAGGTCTATTACCCACAGCACTATAGAGGCTTGATCAATTTTTTGATACGTGCGCTCAATGCCCATCATCTCTATGGCATCTACCGTACTACGAATGCCCGCAGTGTCTATGAATCGGAACGATATGCCCTGGATGTTGATTACGTCTTCTATTACATCGCGCGTGGTACCATGGATATCAGAAACTATGGCTTTCTCTTCATCTAACAATAGGTTGAGCAGTGTAGATTTGCCTGCATTGGTCTCGCCAATGATGGCCACGGGAATACCGTTTTTGATAACATTGCCTAGGCTAAAGGATTGGGCCAGTTTGTCTATCTCGCTCTCCACTTGGGTTGTAAGTTCCATCAGCTTGTCGCGATTGGCAAACTCCACGTCCTCTTCAGAGAAATCTAGCTCCAGCTCAATGAGCGATGCAAACTGCAACAAGGTGTCGCGCAGTTGTGCAATCTTGTTGGTAAAGCCACCCCGCATTTGGTTTAGAGATACTCTGTGGGAGGTAGCCGATGTAGAGGCTATCAAGTCGGCAACAGCTTCGGCTTGCGACAAATCGAACTTGCCATTTGCAAATGCACGCCGCGTATATTCGCCAGCCTCTGCCATGCGTGCACCAGCGTGTAGCAATACTTCCATTAGTTTTTGCTGAATATAGACCGAGCCGTGGCATGCTATTTCTACACTCTCTTCGCCAGTGAAAGAGTGGGGCGCACGGAAAACGGTTGCCAATACTTCGTCCAGCACCGTTTCGTGGTCCATTATCTTTCCAAAGTGTACGGTGTAGGGTGGTTGGTGTGCCAGTTTTTTGTTGTTGGCCGATTCAAAAATAGTGTCGGCCAGTGCAATGCATCCTGTGCCCGAAAGTCGTACAACGGCAATGGCCCCCATGCCGGGGGGGGTTGATATTGCACAAATAATATCGTTGTTATATTGGGTTTCATGTGAGCTCATAGCTGTAGGTGGGTAGTGGTAAATTGTTTTTGCATTAATATCTAAAACTGCTTCCTCCCACAAATTCGCGCAATAGCGATGTAGGTGGCAGTTCTCTGTCTGTTATATAATTGAAGTACGATAAAAATTTAAGTAGTCTGTAGGCCTCTGCATATTCGGGTGCTGTGCGAGGCACTTGTTGCAAAATAGGCTCTACATGTCGGCGCAACGAACCCAACTCATAAATCATGGCCGAGTTGAACATTACATCGGCATTTTCTTGGTAGGGAAATATCCATTTATCTTCGCCTCGCCTCACACTATTCCAGCGCGATATGGTGTCCACGGCAGAGTAGTTTCTGTAGGTATAGTCGCGCGTAATGCGGCGCAATAGACGATTGTCTGATGCGGGTATCCAGTTGTGATTGTCGAGTGAGATGGAGGTGAGTGCCGACACATATACCATAAATTTCTTTTCGTTGGGTATGTGTGCTGTCAACTCTGGGTTGAGGGCATGTATGCCTTCTACAATAAGAATATTGTTGTTATTTATTTTTAGTCTATTGTTGCGATATTCGCGCTCGCCAGTGGTGAAATTATATGTAGGCATTTCTACTTCTACACCTTGCATAAGGGCAAGCATGTTTTCTTCAAAAAGCGGCAAGTCTAGTGCATAGAGCGACTCGTAATCGTAATCTCCTGTTTCGTCTTTAGGGGTATCTTCTCTGTTTACAAAATAGTCGTCGAGCGATATTCCTACGGGTTTAAGCATGTTTACCAATAGTTGCACCTCGAGGCGTTTCTTAAATGTGGTTTTGCCAGACGATGTTGGCCCCGATATCAATATTACACGCACCCCTTCTTCGTACCTCTTGGCAATTTGGGTGGCTATATCTCCTATTTGTTTTGCTTGATAAGCCTCTGCAATTTGTATCACATCTGATATACGATTTACTTGTTTGGCTTTGTTGAGGTCGCCAACATTGTCTAGCCCCGTCATTTTTAGAAAGTGCAGGTGTTCGCGATAAATATCTAGAAGTTTGTCTTGGCGCACAAAATCTTCTAGTTTATTGGGGCTCTCCCTATTGGGTATTTGTAGTAGAAAGCCCCCGTTGTATCTCATTATATCAAACATAGTTATATAGCCAGTAGAGGGTGTGAGGCAACCATAAAAATAATTGATATAACCATCTAACTCAAAGTAGCGCGAATACATAAAATTGGACGTCTCAAGCAGTAAGGCTTTGTCTTCCATACGGTTTTCTCTAAAAAGCTTTACCACCTCATGGGTCTCTTCTTCGTGAGAGATAAAGGGGTGGTTGGCTTGCACTATTTGGTGCATTCTTTTGCGTACATCGTCTAGTTGGCTTTCGGTAACCTTGTTTGTCTCGCCTTCTATCTCTATATGAAAAAAGTATCCTTTCGATACTGCGTGTTCAATATAAGTTTTGGCCTGGGGCAAAACATCTTTTACCGCCTTGGCCAAAATAAAGCAGAGCGAACGTACATAGGTGCGCATGCCCGATTGCGAGGCTATATCTACAAACTCTACCAGTTTGGGCCTATATACTTTGTAGGCCAATGATTCTGTTCTGTTATTAACCTTTGCATTTGCAATGAGGTAGGGCATTTCGAAATTGAAAATCTTTATAATATCTACCAGCGATGAGGCTATAGGAACTTGCTTTTTTTCTCCTGTGTTTTTCAGGTGTATTTCTACAGTATCGGTCATAATTTATTTCTTTTATATATGTTTGTTTTTTGTAATATCTGTATCTGTTTTTTGATTATATTTGCTCACGAAATTACATTAATTTTTGAACATGGACTATTCTTTCTTCGATTTTCTTAAGCTTCTCGGTTCGTTGGGCTTGTTTTTGTATGGGATGAAGATTATGAGTGAAGGCTTGCAAAAGATGGCCGGCAAACAGCTTAGGAATATTTTGGGTGTTATGACCAAAAACCGGGTCATGGGTGTTCTCACAGGTGTTCTCATTACAGCCCTCATACAGTCTTCGTCGGCAGCCAGTGTTATGGTGGTGAGTTTTGTAAATGCAGGCTTGCTCACTTTGTCGCAGTCCATTGGTGTAATTATGGGAGCCAATATCGGAACTACTGTAACAGCATGGATGATATCTTTGTTCGGTTTTGGCAAATTTTCTATTAGTATCATATCCATCCCGTTGCTTGGTGTGGGACTACCTCTCATATTTTCGGCAAAAAGCAAGCGCAAATCTTTAGGAGAATTTATCTTTGGCTTTGCCTTTTTGTTTATGGGTCTCGATTATCTGAAGGTTTCTATGCCCGACTTTCAAAACAACCCCGAGGTGCTAGCCTTTGTGGCCCATTTTGCCGACTTTGGTTTTCTATCTACGCTTATATTCTTGTTCATTGGTACGGTGCTCACCATCATTGTTCAATCGTCGAGTGCCACAGTGGCCATCACACTCATTATGTGCTCAAGGGGGTGGATTGGGTTTGAATCGGCCGCAGCCATGATTATGGGCGAGAATATTGGCACCACTATCACAGCCAATCTTGCTGCCTGGTCGGCCAACGTGTCGGCCAAACGAGCTGCTTTTTCTCATCTTTTGTTCAATGTATTGGGTGTAGTATGGATGCTTTTTGTATTTAGTTTTTTTGTTGATATGGTTGCCAATATTGTCAATAATGTATGGTCTGTAAACCCCACAGATATGAGTGGTTTTTTAGCCTCTTTGTCGCCGCAAGAGCTTTCTCTTATTAGAACTACTCCCGCCAGCGAATTGTCTGCCAGTTTGGTTGCAAAACAGCAAATATATCATTCGTTCGAATTATCGTCAGCTTATGGCTTGTCGTTGTTTCACACCCTGTTCAATATAACCAATGTGTTTGTGATGATTTGGTTTGTAAATGCTTATGAGAAAGTATGCAAGCTGATAATAAAGCCCAGAAAGGATGAGGAGGGCGAAGATTTTCAATTGCAATTTATTACAACCTCTATGGTTAGTACTGCAGAGCTTTCTATTTTGCAAGCCGAAAAGGAGATGGGCGTATATGCAGAGCGTGTAAGAAAAATGCTTGCTATGGTACAAGAGTTGGCAATAACAAAAGACGAAACAAAATTCTTGAAACTGTTTGCAAAAATAGAGCGGTACGAGGGCATAAGCGACCGTATGGAAGTAGAAATAGGCTCTTATTTAAACAGGGTGTCGGAGGGAAAACTAAGCAACCAAAGCAAAGAAAAGATAAGAGCAATATTGCGTGGTGTGACAGAGATAGAAAGTGTGGCCGACACATGCCACAATATAGCAAAATTCTACAAAAGAAAAGTCGAAGCCAACGTGGTTTTCCCAGATTTACTAAAAGAGAATATATTTGCTATGTTTGAGCTCCTCGAAAAAGCTTTTGGTATAATGGAGTCTGTTATAGGGTTGCAGGTGGTTACAAAAGCCCATATGAGAGAAAGTATCAATGGTGAGTTGGCTATAAATGAGATGCGTAATATGTTGAAGCGCAAAAACATAGAGGATGTAAACAACAACACCTACCCCTATCAGTCGGGGGTTTACTATATGGATATAATTACGGAGTGCGAAAAGATGGGCGATTATATAATGAATGTGATAGAGTCTGTGAAACAGCGCAAGTTGAAGGATTAGGTATAGTATCAGAAAGCTGTTCCTTATTGCATTAATGGTTGTTTTGAAGTATCGATTATAAACCAGCTGCAATCTTTTTTATGTTTGATATGTTTCATAAATATTTGTGCTTCGTATAATTTACAGTATATTTGCCACGAAATTTAGTTACAACATTGAAGCATGGATTATACTTTTTTCGATTTTCTTAAACTCATTGGGTCGTTGGGCCTGTTTCTCTACGGAATGAAAATTATGAGCGAGGGCTTGCAGAAAATGGCAGGCGAGCAACTCAGAAACATTCTTGCCGCAATGACTCGCAACAGAATCATGGGGGTGTTTACTGGTATTTTGATAACGGCACTCATTCAGTCTTCGTCGGCAGCCAGTGTTATGGTGGTGAGTTTTGTAAACGCCGGCTTGCTCTCTTTGGCTCAGTCTATAGGAGTAATCATGGGCGCCAATATTGGAACTACTGTAACGGCATGGATGATATCTTTGTTTGGTTTCGGTAAGTTTTCAATCAGCATCATATCCATCCCTTTGCTTGGTGTGGGGCTACCTCTCATCTTTTCAGCAAAAAGTAAACGCAAATCTTTAGGAGAATTTATCTTTGGATTTGCTTTTTTGTTTATGGGGCTCGACTTTTTGAAAGACTCTATGCCCGATTTGCAAAACAACCCCGAGGTACTAGCCTTTGTGAGCGACTTTGCCAATCTTGGATTCCTATCTACACTTATTTTCTTGCTAATAGGTACTGTTTTGACTATTATTGTGCAGTCATCGAGTGCCACAGTGGCCATCACACTCATCATGTGCTCACGGGGTTGGATTGGGTTTGAATCGGCCGCAGCCATGATTATGGGCGAGAATATTGGCACCACCATTACGGCCAATATGGCAGCATTTTCTGCAAACATATCGGCAAAACGAGCCGCATTTGCCCATCTCATGTTCAATGTGCTGGGTGTTATTTGGATGCTCGTTATATTTAAGTTCTTTACCAATATGGTAGCCAATTTGACTGAGAATATTTGGGCAACTAATCCTACTGGTATGGCAGACTTTATCTCCACATTGTCTCCACAAGAATTTAAAATGATAACTACACAACCCGCTTCGGAGTTGTCTGCCAGCTTGGTGGCCAAGCAAAGTATATACCACTCTTTCGAAGCAACCACATCATACGGTTTGTCTCTCTTTCACACCATGTTTAATATTGGCAATGTGCTGATAATGGTGTGGTTTGTGAACACTTATGAGCGCATTTGCAAATTTGTAATCAAGCCCAAAGTGGATGATGAAGACGAGGAGTTTCAATTGCAATTTATTACTACTGGTATGCTCTCTACAGCCGAACTATCTATTCTACAAGCCGAAAAAGAGATGGAGGTATATGCACGCCGTACCCGAAAGATGTTTAAGTTGGTGCAGAAGCTGGCAGTTGCAAAAGATGAGGTGAAATTTGTGAAGCTCTTTTCGCGTATAGAGAAATACGAAAGTATAAGCGACCGTATGGAAATAGAGATAGGCTCGTACCTAGGCAAGGTGGCCGAAGGCCGATTGAGTAATCATAGCAAGGAGCGTATAA
This sequence comes from uncultured Dysgonomonadaceae bacterium, assembly GCA_964452155.1. Taxonomy (GTDB): domain Bacteria; phylum Bacteroidota; class Bacteroidia; order Bacteroidales; family Dysgonomonadaceae; genus UBA2632. Next base: position 11,264 of record CAYVLC010000048.1, on the reverse strand, counting down.
GAGCTATATTGCGAGGTGTAACGGAGATTGAAAGTATTGCCGACTCATGCCACAATATGGCGCGCCACTACAAGCGCAAATCGGAGGCCAACGCTGTATTTACAGAAGAGTTGAGAGAAAGCATCCGCACAATGTGGAAAGAACTAGAGAAAGCCTACGATAAAATGCAAGATGTACTGAAGGTGCAAGAAGTGACTGAAGCTGATATGACCGACAGCATAAAGTATGAAAACCGTATAAATGAACTACGCAATATGCTGAAACGGAAAAATATTGAAGATGTAAACGAAAAGCTATACGACTACCAAACGGGAGTTTTTTATATGGACTTAGTGGTAGAGTGCGAGCACATGGGCGATTATATTATCAACGTGGTGCAGTCTATACAACACAACAAATTCTAAAGAGTACTGCTATTGGAAATTTAGATAAGAAACAAGATACGATTATGAACGACTGGAAGAAAAAACTAAACATAGTTTATTCAACTAATCCCGACTATGAATACCAGCAAGACGAAACTCCGCAAGAAGAGACCTTAGCCAAAGAGAAACAAGCTTTGCGGATAAAACTAGACACAAAACAACGCCGCGGCAAAGCTGTTACGCTTATAACAGGGTTTGTGGGACAGCAAGAAGACCTAGACGACCTTGGCAAACTCCTGAAAGTGAAGTGTGGAGTGGGTGGCTCTGTCAAAGATGGAGATATAATAGTGCAAGGCGATATGCGCAACAAAGTATTGGCAATACTACAAAAGGAAGGATACAACAAAGTACGTGTTATCTAACAACCCTCCATACCTGCATGTCTATAAAGCGTCGGCTGGGTCGGGCAAAACCCACCAACTGACGGGCGAATACATACGTCTGCTATTTAGTGCGCCGCACAACTATCGCCATATACTGGCAGTAACCTTTACCAACAAAGCTACCGATGAAATGAAGTCGCGCATTGTGGAGGAACTCAACAATCTGGCCACTGGCCATAAGTCGGGATACCTGCAACAGCTCAAAGACGATTTCGAACAGCCCGAACCGACCATCCGCAAGCAAGCAAAAAAAATTTTGCAAAGCATACTTCACAACTATTCCAATTTTTCTATTAGCACCATCGATGGGTTTTTCCAACGAACCATGCGCGCTTTTACCCGCGAAATGGGAATAACGGGTGGCTACAAGGTAGAGGTGGACAATCAGTCGTTTCTACCCGAAATTGTTGACCTCATGCTCAACGAGCTAGACCAAGATGGCAACGAGGGGTTGATGGAGTGGCTCTTGGACTTTATGAAAGACAGAATAGAGGACAACAAAACCTGGAAGATAAACGACGAGATAGTAAAACTAGCCTCCAACCTGTTCGATGAGCGATTTATTACACTATCGGCTCCTGTGCAAGAGCAGATAAAAGATAAAGAAAACCTCAATAAGTATAAGCAAAAGCTCTATGCTATTGTGCGCAACTACGAAAACCAACTTAAGGCTATTGGAGAGCGTGCACAGGGTATTGTGGCAAACTGCAACTTGGCCTTTACAGACTTTTCGGGAGGTAGCCGTTCGCAATTTAAGCGATTCGATTTGTGGGCAAAGGGCCAGGTGCCAGACATGGCACCCACTTTCTATAAATTCCCAGACGATGTTACTTGCTGGTACGCCAAGAAAACTCCCGATGATATAAAAGGTGCCATAGAAGGCGCCTACGAGGCTGGGCTCAACGATTGTGTAAATCAAGTAATAGCCCTTTACGACAATTGCACTCACTACGTAACCGCCAAAGAGATACTCCGACTATTTAACACACTGGGTATTTTGAGCGATGTAAACAATCGCTTGCTGGCATACCGCCGCGATACCAATATGTTGTTTCTGTCGGACACAACTGAGCTACTCAACAAGATAATAGCAGATAGCGACTCTCCATTTGTATATGAGAAGATAGGCTCTCGCCTGAATCACTTCATGATTGATGAGTTTCAAGACACATCTACCATGCAGTGGAACAATTTTAGGCCCCTATTGCAAGAGAGTTTAGCATCGGGCAATTACAATTTGATTGTGGGCGACGTAAAACAAAGCATCTATCGCTGGCGCAACAGTGACTGGCGATTGCTCGAAGAGCAAATAATTGAAGACTTTTCTGCCCCAAACATTCAGCAACATGCCCTAGAAACCAATTGGCGCAGCGATGGCAACATAGTGCGCTTCAACAATAAGTTTTTTGAGAAAGGTGCTACCGTTATGCAAGCCGAATTCATCGGTACTGATGAGGAGATAAAAAACTCCGCATACTTTTCCACAAAAATAGAAAGTGCCTACAGCCAGGTCTCGCAGCACATTGCACCACACAAGGAGCCCAACCAGGGTAGGGTGAGCATCGGCTTTATAGACCAAGAAGCGGTAGATAGTTGGCAAAAAGAAGCCATGGAGCAACTGCCCCTCACATTGCAGCAACTACAAGACGATGGCTTTCGCCTCAAAGACATTGCCATATTGGTGCGCACTCGCAAAGAAGCAGTAGCTGTTTCTGAACGATTGTTGCAATACAAAGACAAGCACCCACACACGGGCTACAACTACGATTTTATCTCGAACGAAGCACTGCTGCTCAACAACTCATCGTGCATAAAAACAGTGGTGGCACTGCTACATTACATCAATAGTCCGTTAGAAAAGACAGTGCAAATACGCGCCATATACGAATATTACCGCTTTACCACCAAAATGAGTGCATCGGATATATTCGACAACTATGTGCAGCAACATGCCGAGGAATTTCCAGAGGAGTTGAAGCACAAGCTTAGCTCAATACTATCGTTGCCACTTTATGAACTAACCGAAGCTTTGTTCGATTTAATAAAAAGCACCACTGCACCAACCGACACTGTGTATATACAGGCTTTTCTGGATCTTATTAACGATTACAGTGCACGCAAGACGGCCGATTTGAATGGTTTTCTTATGTGGTGGAACGAAGTGAAGGAGAAGAAAAGTCTTTTCTCGCCCGACAATCAAGATGCCATACATTTAATGACCATCCACAAATCTAAAGGTTTGCAGTTTGGCGCAGTTATTTTGCCTTTTGCCAATTGGAATTTCGAGCCACAGCCAAATCGCAACATCTTGTGGTGCAAGCCCAGCGAGGCTCCGTTTGACGATTTGGGTGTTGTTCCGGTGCAATATTCCAATAAGTTGGCTGCTACCATCTTCAAACAAGAGTATTTAGAAGAAAAACTCTATTCGTATATCGATAACCTGAACTTGCTCTATGTGGCCTTCACGCGTCCCAAGCATCGATTGATTATCTGGGCACCCAAGCCCAAGGAATCGAAATCGAAGAAGAGTGTAGAGATAAAAAATGTATCTGATCTGCTTTGGCAAAGTGTTTCCACATCGTTGTTCGACAGTGCAACAGACAATGCTAAGGGGCATCCCCAAGAAGAGTTTGATGAGCAGACATTGTCTTATAGTTATGGACTAGCCGCTCCATTGCTTAGCCCAACAAAGGAGGCTTCTGTAGTAGAGAACAGCAATACCAAATGGCAATCTACTCCTTTTCGCAACAGATTGAAGATGCGCCTTTCGGGTATAGGCTATTTTTCGGACGATGGCACGCGCGACTTTGGCACACTAATGCACGCCATTGTGAGCGAGATACGCACTCTAAGCGATTTGGAGAGTACGCTCGAAAAACGAGTGTTGAGCGGAGAGTTAACTACCGATGAAAAACAAACCCTGCACCAGTCGCTCCTCCACAGCCTATCATTGCCAGAGGTAAGAGATTGGTATGCGGGCAACTATCATGTGCTCAACGAGCAGCAGGTGTTGCATCCATCCATGAACTTTGTGCGCCCCGATAGGGTAATGATAAAAGACGATGAGGTAGTGGTAGTGGATTATAAATTTGGCGAATCGGTCGAAAGTAAATATGTAAAACAAGTGCAACGCTACACCAAGAGTATTCGCGATATGGGGTATGCCAATGTGCAGGGATACCTGTTTTATGTGAAGTTGCAGAAGGTGGTAAAGGTATAAACATCAATAGAATTCGCGGGCGCGAGTTTGTAAATTGTGCTTGCCTTAGGCTTTAGGGAGTTAGAATTTGACACTTAGACAGGCTCAGTGAACGATGAGGTTGAAGCTGTTGACAACAACATACTATAGTTTTACAATTTTGAACACTACTGTTGGCACACACACAAAAAAAAATAAAACTGCTAATGCGCGCTTGCAGAATTATAAAAGCGCGTAAGAAAAAATTCAGAACAACACTATGATAAAAGACTTACTACTTGTGGGCCTTGGTGGCGGACTTGGGAGCATGCTGCGCTTTCTTACTTCACGTTTATCGGCACGCTTCATTTCGTCAGAGTGGGCACTTGTAGGTACTTTTATTGCGAATATTGTGGGGTGTTTCCTTATCGGATTGTTGGCTGGCTGGTTGTTGCCCAATATGGGTAAAAGCCAGACTTTGCCTTTGCTTTTAGTCACAGGGTTTTGTGGTGGATACACCACCTTTTCGGCTTTCGCTTTTGAAAATGTGCAGTTGTGGCAATCGGGGCACACGTTTATTACTGTTCTATACATCTTTCTGAGTATTTCTGTGGGTTTGTTGGCTGTGTGGTGTGGTCTCAAATTGAGTTGATAAAACACTCTTGCAGCTCTATCTTTAATTTTTAGCTACTGTTGCTGTTGCAATAAGCAATCATTCTTTGTAAACCATACCTGCCAAGTAAAATATTTTTTTAAATAGCGGCCTTTAAAGTTTGATATATCTAAAATATTGTATATCTTTAGGAACTGATGTGAAATAAGTAGATAAATTATCTAGTACTAACCCTAATAAACAAAAATGATATGAAAAGAATAGTCGTAAGTCTGTGTTTTATTATTAGCATGGTTGTGTGTTGTGGGCTTGTAGCTCAAGATAGCAAAACTATGGGAGAGGTTTTGGCCCAGAATGCACTCCCTCAAGCAAATTCAGAGAGCAACAGTATTAACCAGTGGACCAATCCTATAGAGCGTTTCATAGGTGTGTGGTCTTTAGAAAGAATAGCCATTGATGCTGATGGAAATGAGAAGAAAATATATCCTGGCACCTTTATGATAGTGCAACCCGATGCTGCTTATACTATTTTTGTATATGCCGATATTGGTGCTCTAATTACTAGTCAAGGAAATATTTTAATAGAATCGAACGATGAGTATATCGAGGTGATTGCTCAACATGTGAATAGTTCTATGGTTGGCATATCAAATAGAATAAAATATAAGTTAGACGCTACTCATTTGCACAAGTCTTTTTGGGTTGCAAAGGATAGAGAGGGAGGCGAATATAACCGAGAGGTAAACGAAACTTGGAAACGGGCAACCATGCCAGTAGGTGAATATGAAAGCACCGAGGGTTTCCCCATATAAAAATAAAAAAGATTATAGAAATTAGAGACTACTAATTAGTAATTAGAGACTAGAGATAGCTGTTGGCTATTAGCTAGCAAATATCAGAACATTGTTTTACAGTTTTGTGGTATAATCGTTTCATAACATCGTTGACAAAAACATTCAAAAGGTCTTAGAAATGTAGCAATCTTTGATTTAAAAGCTATTGATGACAGTTATGAAATTTAAATTAAGTAACCGATAAATATGAGCAAACCTTTATAGAAAATGACAAACAGCACTCCGCTAGGAGTAGCAATTTTTGTAGTAAAGGCTTACTCACACCCGACCAGCGCTGTAGCTGCAAACTGTAAGTTGGTTGTAAGAACGACAATAAAACAATTATAGCACTCATTGGTACAAAGCTGCTTATTATAAAACACAAGATGAGTTGGTAGAGAAAATTTAGGAATTTTCTCTACCAACTCATCTATAAATAAATGCTGCCATATATTAAAACAATACACACCCCATACTACTCTCCCTATGCACTAAAACAACTGATATGACACTTTGGGCTTGCATTTGCCCTTTTTTTTGCTTATATTGGAGTAATCAATTTATCTACCATAAACACTATTTCATAAACATGTCTATTGCAATGAAGATGCTAAAAGATTTCTTCATTCCATTTTGCTATTAGACTTAATGAAAAGGTAATATTACCAAAACAACTATCCTATTATTGAAAGCACATCAATCTCGATTGACCAAGGGTGTGTGTTTGCAACATGGGCTTAAAAAATAATTATATAATATGACAACATTCAACAGATCGAAATTTGAACAACTATCAGAAGTTACCAGCGATTATGCTGTTTCTATTTACATACCTACTGAGGTAGGAGGCGACAACAGAAATAAAAGCATGATAAAACTGAAGAATCACCTCCAAGAAACAGAAAAAGAACTCGAAACACTAGGTTTGAAACCTCGCGAGATTCAAGATTTTCTGAAGCCCATAAACGAGATGCTTCTGGACGCATCGCTCTTCCGAGATTTAGACAAATCGTTAGCGATTTTCAGAAGCAAGTCGGCTTTTGAGTATTACACCTTACCCACCGAAGTGGAAGAGTTTTCGGTAGTATCTCATACATATTATCTATTACCGTTACTTCGGTTCTTTAATAAGAAAGATTCGTTTTACATCTTCACCCTTAGCCAGAATAAGAACAGACTCTTTGAAGCTACACAGCAAGAAATTAAAGAGATAGATACTGGAGACGATTTTCCATCGTCTATTCGAGATTCTGTAGGGAAGGACACATTATCGTTGGATGTGAATATAAAAAGTGTTGGGAGTAGGGGTGCTGGTGGCCAACCCTATTTCTACGGAAAAGGAGAGACTGATGTTGATGACAGAGAGATGAGATTGTACCTAGAAGATATAGATAGAGCTCTAACCAACATTATTGGCCTTGATGGACAACCCCTTGTGATTGCATCTGTTGAGTCTGTTTATGGTCACTTCAAAATATACTCGTCTTACAGGAATATATATCCAGCCTATCTATCTGGTAATTTTGAGGAAGAAAGTTCGCAAGTACTCCATGATAGGGCCAAGGAACTCTTGCAGCCTTATTTTGCTGAAGTGAGAACTGATAAAAAAGAAGCGTTGATAGATGGTAATATTCCTCAGGTTTCAGATTTAAGAGAGACAATTATTGCTGCCGATGCCGGAAGAATTAGCACTCTTTTTGTGGCACAGGGAGCGCATGTATGGGGTACATATACACCCAAAAAAGCAGAAGTTGAGAGGCACGAAACTAAACAGACAATGGATGTGTGCCTTTTGGATATGGCTGCTCGCAAAACATTCTTAAAAGGGGGCAAGGTGTTTTTGGTGCAACAAGAAGCCTTACCCAACAAAGACACTAAGATGAATGCTGCACTAAGATTCTAACAGCCAATGGTGCTGCAAGTAGGAAAACTTCGTGTCTGTTTCTGCTAAGTTGTGCTAATTGGTGTTGATAAAGGTAGTGCAACCACCATATTGATGTATGTATTTATTCTGATGTTGCCCATAAACATACCGCCTCTATAGATGTAAAATAATGGTTAACCCCTGTGGAACAATGCTTTGCTTTGCAGTAGATCTGTAATTTTATTCCACAGGGTGTGAATGGTAAATGGATAATTATTAATGAAATGCAATTAAAGCCCCCCCCGAAAGGACTTGGTATTTGTAAGGCTGATAGCTGACTGCTGAAAGATGTGACGCTGGCAGCTATTTGTTGATTGCTAACAGCTAACTGCCTAACCGCTATTCTCCAAAAAATTCCTTGCAGTGAAGAATAAATTGACTAATATTGTGATACGAAAATTATGCAGGGGGTGTATAAAAGATAAAAGTCATCTATTTATACCTTTACCTTACTATAAAATAGAGGTTTAAGTGACATAAAAAAAGAGAAATTTTATGTAGTTGACCAATAGCGTGTGATGATGATGATGATGATGATGATGATGACATTGAAAGTGAAGGTGATATTGGTAAAGAAGATGATGATGGTGATGATGGTACTGGCGTTGTTTTCTTGCGGAACGGGCAAGGGGCAATTGACAGAGCTAACCAAACTAACAGAGCTAGGAGTTAGCCACGAGTTGGCTCAGTTTCGCAGTGAGCAGTATGCTGATGTGAAGTATCAATTGTCGTTCGATATACCCCTCAATAAGCAAGAGCCTGTGATGGGCGACGCCACAATACTTTGGAGTCAAGCAGGCCAGCAACCACTGGTGGTGGACTTTAGAGCCGAGGCATCTCAGGTGATTTCGGTGTGGTTGAATGGGGCTGCTGTGGATTATGAACTTACCAACGAGCACATCTATATTGCTGCATTGCACACTGGGGTGGGGCGCAACGAGTTGAAGATTGCTTTTCGTGCCCTCGATCAGTCGTTAAATCGCAGAGACCAGTTTTTATATACCTTGTTGGTGCCCGATCGGGCTCGTACATTATTTCCCTGTTTCGATCAGCCCGACCTAAAGGCTCGCTACACGCTGTCGCTCTCCATTCCCAAGAGTTGGAAGGCTGTGGCCAATGGCAAAGTTGCGCAAATAGATTCTTTGGCGCATCCCCATAAGAAAATGGTCGCTTTTTGTGAGACAGAGCCACTTCCGACCTATCTTTTCTCTTTTGTAGCTGGTCTATTGCAACAGGAGACTTTTACATGCGATGAGCATACTATCTCTATCTATCACCGCGAAACCGACCCCGAGCGTATAGCACAGTGTTCCGAAATTGCGCGTCAGGTGTTCTATGCTTTGACGTGGTTGGAAGATTTCACACAAATTCCTTATCCTTTTGCCAAGTACGATTTGATTGTGTTGCCTGGTTTCCAATATGGAGGCATGGAGCACACGGGGGCTACGCTGTATAACGACCAACGTATGTTTTTGAACCCCCAACCTACACTGGTTGAGGAGCTTGGACGGAGTTCGCTCATTGCCCACGAAACGGCCCACATGTGGTTTGGCGATTATGTAACCATGAAATGGTTTGACGATGTGTGGACCAAAGAGGTGTTTGCCAACTATTTTGCGGCACAAATTGTTGAGCCTTTGTACCCCACCATCAATCATCAACTCAATTTTATCCGTAGATACATTCCGGCTGCCTATTCCGAGGACAGAACACTAGGGGCAACTCCCATTCAGCAACAATTGCACAATCTGAGCAATGCAGGCTTGGTCTATTCTAATATTATCTACAACAAATCGCCCGTGATGATGGAAATGCTAGTGCAACGCATGGGGCAGGAGGCTTTTCGGAAGGGTATTCAACATTATCTGCGCACCTATTCCTACGGAAATGCAACTTGGGATGAGTTGATAGAGTTGTTGAGCCAATATTCTGTTCGCGAATTGAAATACTTTAGCAATGTGTGGGTCAAGGAGAAGGGAATGCCCCTGGTGCAGGCCAGCGTGCAAGATGGACACCTTGTGGTAGAGCAGACAGATAGTTGGGGTAGAGACCTAGTTTGGCCACAACAATTGCAATATCGCCTCCAAGAAGATGATGTTTTTGAGGATATAACCATAGAGATAGATGATTCATCGCCCATTGCGAAAACGAAATTGAATCATGCTTTTTCGTCTCCCCTAATTTTACCCAATATTGATGGTCGTGGATATGGTTTCTTTCAGATGAGTGCCCATGACATGAAAGTGGCTTTTGCCTCAATGGATACCATCGCCGACGATTTGTTGAAGGGATCGCTACTCATCACGCTCAATGAAAATTTTCAAAACAATACAGTAGATGTAGCTACTTATTTGCATTCGCTTATGAATTACTTGAAGAGCGAAGAGAGTGACTTGCTCTATTCGATGGCTTTGGGGTACTTGGAGGGTGCTGTTCGGTTTGCCAATTCGGACTACAGTTGGCTCGAAAAAGAGATGTGGCAACAGGTCGAAGAGGCCCACAAGCCCCAGTTCCGTTTGCAAGCATTTCGCACGTTTGTAAACTTGTCCAATTCTCGAGAGGCTGTTGACAAGCTCTATCATATTTGGAAAAATCAACTCAAACCAGGCGGATCTACGCTGAGCGAGCGCGATTACATTGGTCTCTCGTATGAGTTGGCCTTGCATTTGCCCCATCTAGCCAATGCAATTGTTGAGGAGCAACTCTGCCGCATTGCCAATCCAGACCGAGCAGACGAATACCTCTTTGTTTCGCCTGCCGTTTCGCCCCATCAGTCTGTTCGCGACAGTCTTTTCAATGCCTTGCTCCTAGCCGATAATCGCAGTGTAGAGCCATGGGCCTCTTTGGCCCTATCATTGTTGAACCACCGTTTGCGTCAACAAGAATCTATTGCCTATATCCCTACAGCACTTGCCGTTTTGCAAGAGGTGCAACAAACAGGCGATATTTTCTTTCCCACCGTTTGGCTTCGCTCTCTGTTGAGTGGCCACACATCAGAGGCCGCTCGCCATGAAATAGATGCTTTCTGGCAACAGCATCCCCACTTTCCATCTATGTTGGGTAGCAAAATACGGCAACAGGCAGATCATTTGTATAGGAAGTGAGTTACAAGTGAAAAACAAAATGCTATTATAGGTCTTAACGGCCAGCTGGTTTAAATCTCACCATAGTGGGCGACCTTAGTGATGGCCTATACGGTGGTTTCTTATTGCCTATTGTGCTGTTACAAAAGGTGCCCCCAATGAGGTAGTCGTATATTTTTTCCTTTATGGCTGGGCTATATACAGGCGACCCCTATTGAGGTCATGCTATGAAACTTTTGAATATCTGAAGGGTTGCCTGCAAAAGCATCTGTTTGAATATTGCTCTATGATATAAAAAACCACTTAAACTATCTTACAGGCCACACCTACAGTGCTAGAGGTGGTATGCTTATTTGTTTGCTAACCCGCATTATTCACGTTTTTAGCTTTACGTAGATGCTAGGCCTCGAACTACACCGATATAGTCCACTATATTAAGGAGTTTGGAACAAAGCAGATGCGTGAAGATAAAAGCGAACATTGCCCAAAAGTGGGCATTCACATAAAATCAAAAATAATCTATATACTATTGATTACAAGCAAGAAAATATATATACACTTAAAGAGTGATGAATAATGCGGGCTAAGGAGAGTGTTGCCCTTATCTAACGGGGTGCTAGCCCGCCGTCTTATTTATAATTTGCACATTTGTTATGTGTGGTTTTTGTTTTAAATAGAGCCTTGTGGCTTTTCATTTAGAAGTTGTATGTCTGCTGACCAATAGTAACAACTCTAGGAAAAAGCTCCAATACAAGCGTAACTATTTGTAGTAACGTGAGCTCGGGATAAAAAAAGGTTGTGATATAGACATATTATTTCTATATT
>CAYVLC010000047.1:0-18275 GCA_964452155.1 uncultured Dysgonomonadaceae bacterium | reverse complement strand
TATTAACTGATAAAAGCGATAGCCATTTCATATAATCTTTGTTGAAAGGGCTTTGCCCTAAAACCCACTTACTCTTTTTGCCTTGACGCAAAAAAGTAAGCAAAAAAGGTCAAGACTGCGCCCGCTTCACTCGAAAAACTAGCGTTTTTCGGCTCATCGGTCGATGTCGGGTGCCATAGAAATGTTAAGGTGCATAGTTATTTTTGAGCTAAGTATTTTAGCAAAAACACACTTTTGTATATCATCCCATTTCATGTCATTTTCTTCTTTTTGCCCAATAATAAAATGGGTGGGTTCTCGGGACGACAGACGCCACATACAACCAACCTCCGCCCCCCCAAGCATTTTAATTCTCTCTCTCCCCATTCATATACTTAAACCGCCTTATACTTCTCTTTGGAGTTTTATCGAACTCATTTTCTTGTATTCTGAATGATTTTATTTTGCTATAAAGGGGCAAGGTTTGGTTCACTTGTTTTACTACATCGTCGAAGAATGTGATGTAATCCGTTGGATCAATTTTGTTTTGTTTCATCACCTCTGCATCGGGAAAGATTAGTGCAACTACTTTGCCATCTTCCTCTATGGCCAATGATTCTTGAATGTAGGGCGAGTTGTTGAGCTTGTCTTCAATCTCTTCGGGATATATGTTCTGACCAGATGCGCCTAAGATTAGATTCTTGTTGCGCCCCTTGATAAACAAAAAACCATCTTTATCTAAGATACCCAAGTCGCCCGTCTTCATCCATCCATCGGGAAGCATTATCTCGCGAGTAGCTTCTTCGTTTTTGTAATAACCGAGCATTACGTTGGTTCCTCTCACCAATATCTCCCCTACTTCGGTTTCAGGATTATCGGAATCTATCTTAGCTTCCATTCTGTCAACAATTTGTCCACACGATTGGCCTTTAAAATCTTTCCAATACGCATAAGCAATAAGAGGACTACACTCCGTCATGCCATACCCTACGGTGTAAGGGAAATGAATGAATCGGAGAAATCGCTCAACTTCTTTGTTGAGTGCTGCGCCACCAATTACTACCTCTATTAGGTTGTCTCCAAAAAACTTGATGAGTTTTTTCTTTATCTTATTGCGGATAATTAGATTGAGAATGGGCACTCTGATGAGTGTCTTCACAGGTTGTTTGTGTATCTCTGTGAAAACATTGCGTGTCACAATTTTCTCTATAATCAACGGAACAGCCAACACAAGCTTTGGTTTTACTTTTTCAAAAGCTTCCATAACTATTCGTGGCGAAGGAGTTTTGTTTAAGAAATGAACATGGCACCCCATCGATAAAGAGTTCAGAATCTCAAATGCCAACCCATACGTGTGCGCCATAGGTAGCATACAAACAATGTTGTCGCCACTTTTTATAAACCCAAGGTTGTCGTTGGCAAACTTTGTGTTAGACCATAAGCTGCGGTATGGTATCATTACCCCCTTGGGGCTACTTGTGGTGCCCGATGTATAGTTGAGTACGGCCAACTCTTCGCTTTCTTCTTTATGAAAATCGATATCGTTTGCTGTAAAGTCTTTTGTGAATGTTTTTTTGAAGTAAGTCTCTGAATTGGCGAAAAAGTTTTTCAACTCTTCCGATTGAGTATATTCAAGAGAAAACTCGTCGAGCGATACAACCGTTTCGAGCTGTGGCATAGATGCAGGGTTCAGACTTTCATAGAGTATTTTATCTACAAAAAAGACTTTAGCATCGGAGTGATTCACGATATACTCAACACTACTTTTGTCGAACTCGTGCAAAATACTTACTGCTACAGCACCATAGCTCAATGTTCCGAAAAATGCGACAGCCCAGTGCGAAGAGTTCTTGCCACATATAGCTATCTTATCTCCTTTTTGCACTCCACCTGCTCTGAAATAAGCATGGAGTTTGGCTATATGAAACGCAAAATCTTTATAATAAATCGTTTCGCCCTCATAATCTGTAAGAGCAGGTAGTTTCCAGTTTTTGCGAATGCTATCTTCTATCAGTCCTAAAAAAGTATGTTTCATATATCAATGAGAATAATGTGTATGTGCTACAAAAGTACAAATTTATTTACAATTATAAATAGAAAGTGCCAAAAGGAGTGAAGCATCTGTTTAATGTCTAGGCTTTTTCAACAGATTCCTCCCGTTAATCGGAATGAAAGACATCAAAACATACACCGCAACACACAAAACATAGATTGCCACATCTGGCCTTTTATTAAGAGACGCGATAAATCGACGTCTCTACTGTACTACGAATACCCCTTACCCCTTACCCTTCACTCATAATTCAAAGATAATCAACCACCCTACCACTTATCTGTTTCAGAGCTATTTCATTTATTTTTATATTGAATTGCGCAGTCACCAAGCGCTCCTCGGCCTCTAACAGACTATTTTGCGCTTCACGCAACCTAATTCCGGCAAGGTCTCCAAGTTTATATCTCTCAATGGCTATTTCGTAATTCTCACGAGCATTTTCCACATTTTCTTTTTCCAGCTTAAAGAGCTCCAAATTGTTGAGATAAGATTGCCACATATTTGCAAAGTCGCTTTTGATGGCCAGTTGCATTTGCTCTTTTTGCAGTATTGTATTATCTATACGTGTGCGTGCATTCTTTTGCTCACGCCGTTTGTTGAATCCATCGAAAATATTTATACCAACCGTTACCCCAACATTGGGGCCCCAAGAGCGTTGCCTGTCAAACGAACCCACATCGTAATTGAAATGAGAAAAACCATAACCAGTGTTCAGTCTCACATAAGGATAGTATCTACTCTCTATGTTTTTGAGGTCGAGTTGGCTCAATGCAATATCTTTTTGAGAGAGTTGTAGCAATATATTTGATGATAAGACACTATTCCACAACACATCTTTGGGCTGAATTGGCAATAAGGTAATAGAAGTGTCGGCAGCCACCAATGGAGTTTCTACATCCTGCACCCCCATCAACTCATTGAGCTTTATGCGCGAAGTATTCAGCTTTTCGTACTGTCGAAGTAATCGTGAGCTATCTGCATTGAAGTCCACACGTGCTTGTTGCAAATCTAACCGCGAGAAAGAACCAATTTGATACCTAGCTTCAACAATGCGCAACTGTTCGCGCGACAGTTTCACAGCCGATTTAAGATTTTTCATTCGCATGGTCTCTTGTACCAAGTTGTAATATTCGGCCGATAGATTGGCAATAAATGATTCAACAGTTAGTTGCGTGTTCAGCTCGCCCATGCTTCTCAATTCTTTCAGCTTTTGGTAGTTGGTTTGTGCATTAAAACCATCAAAGATAGTCCAGTTCAGATTCACACTTGCATTGAGTGTTTGGGTGTTGTTGTTGCGAATATTCTTTTCTGCCGAGCCATCGGCAGGAGTTTGATTGGCATTGTCGCTTTTCAGGTTATAGCCTGTGTTGGCATCTATTGTGGGCAGCAATCCTGCATTGCCCCATGTTACATTTCTATCTGAAATAGCTTGCTTATTGCGCGTTATTCTGATATCGAAGTTCTGCTGCAAGCCAATTGTTAAGCACTCCTCCAAATTGATGACTTGCCCAATGATGGAATAAGAGAACGACAAAGATATAAACAGTAATATAAAACTAAAAACTCTTTTCATTTCAATCTTGATTTGATAATTTTTCAGCCCTTTCAACTTCTCTATCCTTCCGATGGGTTGAAATAAACATATACATGGCCGGAACTACAAACAGTGTGAGCAAAGTAGATACCAACAACCCACCAATAACGGCTACACCCATAGCAATACGGCCATTGGCACCCTCGCCACTAGCCAAGGCCAATGGGAGTAGTCCTAAAATAGTGGAAATACTTGTCATCAGAATTGGGCGCAAGCGTTGCACAGCTGCTCCCTGTATTGCTTCTAGCTTCTCAATGCCATTCTCTTGGCGTTGATTGGCAAACTCAACAATAAGAATACCATTTTTGGCTACCAAGCCAATGAGCATAATTATACCAATCTGACTGTATATATTCATCGTAACACCAAACACCCACATAAAGAACAGTGCCCCCGTTACTGCAAGCGGCACTGTAAGCATTACTACAAAAGGGTCTTTGAAACTCTCGAACTGTGCGGCTAAAATTAAGAAAATAAGCACCAGTGCTAATAAGAAAGCAAACATCAAGCTAGATGAGCTTTCTCTAAAACTGCGCGACTCGCCCTCCAATGCTGTTCGGAATGTGTCGTCGAGGGTTTCTTTGGCAATGCGGTCCATCTCTTCAATGCTTTCGCCCAACGAATACCCAGGTGCAAGCCCTGCCGAAACGGTGGCAGAGTTGAACCGATTGTACCTATATAATTGTGGTGGGGCTACCGACTCTTCCAGCTTGACCAAGTTGTCCATCTGAATCATTGTTCCCTGATTGTTCTTCAGGTAGATAGACTTCAAATCCAACGGAGTATTGCGCTGTTGTCTATTTATTTCGGCCAATATCTGATACTGCTTACCATTCATATAGAAATAGCCCATGCGTTGTCCACTCAGTGCATATTGCAATGTTTGCCCAATATCGCGGGTGCTCACTCCCAAGAGAGCAGCCTTGTCTCTATCTATCACAATGCGCGTTTCGGGCTTAGAGAACTTCAGGTTGATGTCAGCCATCTGAAAAAAAGGACTCTCGTTTACTTTGGCCATAAATGGGGGTATAAACTCCTCCAACTTATCGATAGATGGAGCTTGCAACACATACTGCAATGGCATACCACCCCGTCGTCCACCAAAAGTAGATTGTTGTTGTACAAAGGCACGTGCAGCAGTTTCGGGTCTCACACCCTTCGATATTTCATCGGCAATATCCATTTGGCTTCTCTCGCGCTCAGTCATATCGGGCAGCGTGAGGCGTACCATACCAAAAGTACCAAAGATAATGGTCATGTTCGATTCCTTTTCGGGAACCAAAGAGTCCACTATATGCGATATCCTATTGGTGTAGTCGCGTGTATATTCGTAAGTTGCTCCCTCGGGCAATGTGGTTCTCACCATTACTTGCGAACGGTCTTCTAAGGGTGCCATCTCGGCAGGAATAGAGAGGAAAAATACAAAGATGAGCACAAGGGTGGCTAGGAAAATAGGGATAACCAGTTTTTTGTGGTCAATGAAATAGACCAACCACTTCTCGTAGGTGCTATTCATTTTCTCGTAAAATGGTTCGGTCTTACGCATAAACCAACTCTTCTTCTCTCTTTTTACCAACAACTTTGATGCCAACATAGGTGTAAAGGTGAGGGCAACAAAAGAGGATATAATAACTGCTCCCGAAACAACGATACTAAATTCGCGAAACAACCGCCCTGTCATCCCTTCTAAGAAAACAATGGGAAAAAACACTGCTACCAACGTGATTGTAGTAGAAATAACAGCAAAGAAAATCTCTTGCGACCCCTCTATGGCTGCCTCGCGTGGATTCATGCCCTGCTCTATTTTCTGATAGATGTTTTCGACCACAACTATGGCATCGTCCACTACCAGCCCAACAGCAAGCACTATGGCAAGCATAGAGAGCACATTGATGGAAAAACCTGCCATGTACATGATAAAGAAAACACCTATCAGCGAAACAGGTATGGCTATGGTGGGGATAATAGTTACACGCCAATCGCGCAAAAACAAGAAAATAATAATTACAACCAACACAAAGGCAATATAGATGGTGTTTTGCACCTCTGTAATGGATGCACGAATAAAACGGGTGCTATCGTGGGCCACCTCCACAAAAACATCTTCGGGCAAATCTTTTTTCATTTGCTCCAGACGAATACGCACTTCGTCGGCAATATCTATTTGGTTGGCACCTGGTTGCGGTATTATCACTGTGCTCACCATGGGTATGCCATTGCGGCGCAAAATGTTTTTACGATTTTCGGCATCCAACTCAGCAAAGCCCACATCGCCAAACCGAACAATACGATAGTCGTCTTCTTTTATAATCAGATTGTTGAACTCCTCGGGAGTCAACATCAATCCCAAAGTGCGTATAGAGCGCTCTATATCGTCGCCCTCTATGCTACCAGCAGGCAACTCAATGTTTTCTCTATCAAGCGCAGCTTTAATTTCCATGGGGGTAGTTTTGTAGGCCGCCATTTTCACAGGGTCGAGCCACAAACGCATGGCATACCTATTTTCGCCCCATATTGCCACAGAGCTCACGTTCTGAATGGTCTGCAAACGCTCTTTCACGGTAAGCTCTGCAATTTCGGTGAGCTCTAGCAGCGAGCGCAATTCGCTCTGCACCGTTATTTGCATAATGGGCTCGGCATCGGCATCGGCCTTGGCTACAGTGGGAGGGTCCACATCACGTGGCAAATATCGTTGTGCAACAGACACCTTGTCGCGCACATCATTGGCGGCAGTTTCCATATCTACAGAGAGCTCAAACTCAACTGTGATACGCGACCTGCCTTGGCTACTACTACTCATAAGGGAGCGAATACCAGGAATACCGTTAATGTTTTGCTCCAACGGTTCTGTTATTTGCTTCTCAATCACATCGGCATTGGCACCCGGATAGGATACGCTCACCGTGATAATGGGATTGTCAACACTGGGATACTCTCTCACAGGCAAATTGGTGTACCCAATAATCCCGAAAAGAATAATTACTAGGATAAACACAGTGGAGAGCACGGGGCGCTTTATACTTAATTCAGATAATGTCATTTCATAAATCTTCTAATAATATGTATTACTCTTCGAGTTTGGCAATAGATATATTCATCCCATCGCGCAATTGCATCACTCCGGTTGTCAGCAAGGTATCGCCAATATTCAATCCCTCAAGAATCTGAACAGACGATGCCGTGCGAAGCCCCTTTGTGAGAACTACTCTGTGCGCTTTGCCATTTTTGTATGTATAGGCTATGTCTTGGCCCATTTCGGCTATCGATGATATACTGGGTATGACCAATGTATTGGTTATCTCCCTCAATTGTATTTCAATGTTGGCCGAGCGGCCTGGCTTCATCTTTCCACCCGGATTGGCGTAGCGAGCACGCGCTTTCAGAGAAAGTGTGTTGGCTTCGAGCGAAGTCTCTACAGCATATACAGATGCTTCGTAGGTATTCAAATCTCCCTCTACTGTGAAGGTGAGTTTAGTTCCATCTACAATTTCATCTTCTTGGCGCTCGTTTACCGAGAACTCTATCTTGAGAGGCGATATTTTGGTAAGCTTAGACACCATTACTTGTGGCGATGCATAGGCTCCCTCGCTCACCATGCGCAAACCAATCATGCCACTAAAGGGGGCACGCAATTCTGTTTGTGCTATACGAGCTTTCACCAATTCTATATCGGCTTTTAGTTTATCCAACTCAGTTGTCACAGTTTCGAAAGCCTCTTGACTCACAGCATCTTTATCCAATAGCGTACGCTGCCTATATACTCTCTCTTGGGCAAGAGGTAGCTGTGCTTCCAGTTTTTTTAGTTCGGCTTGCAACGGTGCATCGTTCACCTTGGCCAACAATTGTCCTTTGTTTACAAACGTACCCTCCTTGAAATTGATTTGAGTAATCTTGCCCGAGGTTTCAAAAATCAGATTCACCTCTTCGTCGGGCAGTAGCACACCCTTTGTTCTAAACACATCGTTCAAACTTCTTGGTTGCAGCACTATTGCATTTACACTTAGGTCTTGCCCACCTCTTGATGCCATAGGGCCAGCAGAGGGTTGTTGTTTGTTGTCGGCTACAAAAGAGTTCTTTATTGTAGGATAAAAAAACATGCCCAATATTAATAGGACTATGCCTACAACTATTGTTATTTTTACAGATTTACGCATTTTATTATTTTATATGTGGTATTGTATTCGGCATTAAAGTATCTAAATCGAGTTTATAAGTTTAAAAGTACAGTTTTTATATGAATGATGTCACGAATGAAACGAATTTTATTTATTTTTGAGCATTAGAAATACAAACAAAACCAAATAACAAATGTTTTACAAACAATGTTCCATTTATTGAACGATATAGTTTTATAATTGATTGTAACATTGCACAACTCACATATACCCTCATCAGAATTAAATAAAACAACAAAGATGTCATGAAACTATTACAAACTACACTATTAATTGCACTTTTTTTGTCTATGAATGTTACTTTCAAAGCAAATGGCCAAGACTGGCCAAACCTAAATCGATTTAAAGAAGAAAACAAAGAAGTGGGCCTGCCCAAAACCAATGAAGACCGGGTCGTATTTATGGGCAATTCTATTACACAGGGATGGGGAGAACTAGCACCCGAGTTTTTCGATAATCCCAATTATATAAATAGAGGTATTGGCGGACAAACAACACCACAAATGTTGCTCCGATTTAGGCAAGATGTACTCAAGCTATATCCCAAAGTAGTAATTATTCTGGCTGGCACAAATGATATTGCAGGCAACACCGGCCCCTCTACGCTAGAAATGATTGAAGACAACTTATACTCGATGGCCCAATTGGCCCAAGCAAACAACATAGAAGTGGTGCTTTGCTCAATTGTTCCCGTATTTGACTATCCTTGGAAAACAGGACTTGAGCCCGCCCATAAAATTATAGAGCTAAACCAACGCATCAAAGAATATGCCGACACACATGGTATAGTGTATGCCGATTATTTCTCAGAGATGGTCGATGAAAGAAACGGACTGAAAGCCGAACTTACCAATGACGGAGTTCACCCCACCCATGCTGGCTACCAAGTGATGGCTCCCATTGCCAAAAAAGCAATTGCAAGGGCTTTGGTACAATGGAATACCAATAACAAATAAGAAAACATGAAAAAGCAAGCTATCGTTCTTGGTGCAACTGGCTTAACTGGTTGGCATCTATTAGAACTTCTATTGGAGAATACAGATTACGACCGTGTAAAAGTTTTTACACGCACAAAGCTCACAATCTCTCACCCCAAAATAGAGGAACACGTAATAGACCTCTTCAAACTTTCTGACTATGCCCACGAATTTACTGCCGACGAAGTCTATTGTTGCATAGGTACTACCAAAGCAAAAACTCCCAACAAGGAGCTATATCGTGCCATAGACTATGGTATTCCGGTAGAAGCTGCAAAACTGGCCAAGCAAAACGCCATCAACTACTTCATTGTTGTATCTGCTTTGGGAGCCAACTCCAATAGCAAGGTTTTATACAGCAAACTAAAGGGAGACATGGAGCGTGATGTACTTGCACAGCAAATAGAACACACCCATTTTTTCCGACCATCACTTATTGTGGGCAATAGAAAAGAAAAACGAATGGGCGAAGACTTATCGAAGCAATTTTTGAAAGTGTTTGGGTTTCTAATTCCTGCTCGCTACAAAATGATAGAGGCCAAAACAGTAGCCAAAGCAATGTTGCAAATTGCCACAAAACCAAGCAACGAACAAATAATACCCTCCGAGAGAATCAGATTGATTGCAGAAGAGTACGATTAGTGCTTTTGCAAACTGGTTGGGATGCTTTAGCAAAACTATAATTTCACTCCCCCCCCACTGCCGTATATGTGAGTCCGCTCGCGCGGGTTTGTAACCCGTGTGTCGTGTAGCCAAATAATTCTGCTTTAATCCATTCGGCTTCGCAGCACACCGACGGTCACTGAGCCTGTCGAAGTGTTCAGAAATCGGCGCAAGCGGGATGTTATCTGTGTGCCAATTATTTACATGCAATAGCATGGCAGACCTGTTTATGATTGCAAAAGGACAGGTCGCAACCTGTCCCTACAATGCACTCCATCACGCAATTCATAATTCACACCGCTTTTATCGGCTTGCCTCGTTCAATATTTCCAAATCCTCATTATCTAGTTGCAACGATGGTGCATCAATCAAGGTTTGCAACTGACTTTTGCTAGTTGCACTAACTATGGAGGCCGTAACAAAAGGTTGTGCCAACTGCCATGCCAGTGCCACTGTGGCAGGTTGGGTGTTGTGTTTGCTAGCAATTGCATCAAGCGCATCAAGAACAGCAAAACCCTTTTCATTTAAATAATGCTTGAGGCCTCCTCCACGAACACTCTTTTCTAAATCTGCTTGGGAGCGATACTTACCAGTAAGGAACCCCGAAGCCAATGAGTAGTACGGAAACACAGCCAAATGCTCTTTCTCTACAATGGCCCTGTAGTTAGTTTCGTACTTTACTCTCTCCATCAAGTTGTAGAGTGGTTGCAGAGCAACATACTTTGGCAAGTGGTTAGCCTTGGCCACATCAAAAGATTCAGTAAGCCGCTCGGGCGAAACATTAGAAGCTCCAATGTACCTCACTTTTCCAGCCTTTATTGCCTCATCATAAGCAGACAAAGTTTCTTCGACCGGTGTTACCTCATCATCAAAATGGGTGTAATACAAATCTATATAATCTGTTTGCAAACGCTGCCGCGATTCATCTACCGATTGCAAGATGTGTGCTTTGCTAATATCCTTAGGATGATTGTTGGTTTGCGAGCCCACCTTGGTGGCTATAACCATGCGGTTGCGATTGTCTCTTGCCTTCATCCATCTACCCAATATGGTTTCCGATTGTCCGCCCACACCATTCACCCACCACGAGTAGGTGTCGGCTGTATCTATAAAATTAAATCCAGCTGCTACAAAAGCATCCAATATTTCGAACGACTCTTTCTCACTAATTGTCCAGCCAAAAACATTGCCACCAAAATTGATGCGCGAAACTTCTAAATCTGTGTTTGCTATGTTTATTTTTTCCATTTTCATTGTAGTCTTTATATGGTTTGCTTTTCTATCATACAACAACCTTAAGGCCCGTTAGGTTTAGAAGATATTTTTCTGGAAGGGCATTGTCGAAATAATTCATGCGCTATCACGCAGTTGTTACCCGTATGCCCTTGAAATAACATAAGATTTCATGGGGCAAGCCCACAGTCCCTGAGCCTGTCGAAGGGTTTGATAATCGGCAAGACGACTCATTCACCATTAATCATTCATCATTCACCATTAATTTTACATTCCTTCAATCACGGTTCAGACTATTCTCCACAATCCCAATCTCCTCTTCCGTTAGCCCATATAATTGATATACTAGTTGGTCTATTTCGAATTCGAGGGAGCCGGTATCGGCTTCAAATTTGTTTAACTATACAAGTTAAAATGCCGTTAATATCAATCGTTTGAACTTAAACTTTTCGATATGATTACTTCATAATCAATCTTGTCAGTATTTGCTTTATATTTAAATGTTTTGCTCCTTCTACTTTAGATGCATAAGCATTAACCAAATCTATCCAATCAAAAATCTTGCTGTCTTCTGATGATTTAACTCCCCAATATTCAGAAAGCTCTGATACAGATGTTTGCATTAATATTTCTACGATACGAGGTGTATTATTGAATAAATTTAAAAATATTCTTGGAACCATTTTGTAATCTTTCCCAGAAATCTTACAGTCTTTTCTTCCACCTGCAGTAAATAAGTCTCTAACATTAGGACAAACAACAGCCTCACGAGTTACTAACCAAATAGCAAGTCTTCCAAACTTATCACTCCTATTTCCAAAGAGTTCTGGAAAATAAACCATAGCTCTATTTTTTAATTCTGTTCTTTCTTTAATCGAAACATTATTCCATATTTTAATAATTATATTGCTATGTTTACTGTCATCTTCAGTATCCATCCACCAAAGCTCTTCACCAGGCTTGAGCTTGTTTTTATAGTAATTTACAATGGGTTTTACAGGATTATCTTTCTGCCGTAATTCATTATAATGCATATTAATCTTATCAAAAATTGTTTTCCCATTCTCCAAGTTCATATCAATTAAATAACGTGGTGAATGAGTTACAACAACTTCTGATAAAACTTCTTCATAAGGCCTACAGCGAAACTCTATTGGGGATGCAAGTTTTGCGAATAGCATATAAATCCTTTCAACCCCATCTATCCTTGTACCTTCTAAGACACTATTTCCTGTTGTTTTCCAATGGTCTTGTTTTGTTGTTTTCACTTCAACACCATAGAATTTTTTCGCAATTATATCTGGAAACTTTTGGCCACTTATTAATTCAATAGAATTTTCAAAAGATGTACCAATCGCAATGTCAGCCATAACATCTCTCACATAAGGCTCAAGTTTTCTCCCTTCAAGTTCAGCAATTTTTTTTAAAGGATTATTTGCATGAACATTTAATTCTAACAATGTTGAATTAAGCAACAAATTAAATTCATTTTGATTTGAATCTGAGTTTACTGAAACTACCATATCTATTTCTTAAAGTATAAATCCCAAATTTCTTCTAATCTCCTAGCTATATTATAAGCTAAAAGAGGTGGAACTGCATTTCCAATTATTTTATATGCTTGAGAAGGACTAACTAAAAAAGAACCTTTTCTCCCATTTTTCCTTTCAATTACAAAATCATAATCAGGTGGAAAAGTTTGAATTAAAGCACACTCCCTTACAGTCAATCTCCTTTCTTTAAGTCCTTTATTCAATTCACTATCAATTATACCACCATTTTCTTTTGAGAGTCTTCTAAACTCAATATTCCCATGATGTTCTGCACGTATTGTTGGTGAAATACCCAATAGGTTTACTTCTATTTGACCTTGACAATGTTTGCCCATAAATTTCGCCTTCGAATAATATTTCTGAGACAAATCATTTGAATCTTCTGGCTCATTCAAATGTTTGAAAATCTCATGAAGTTGTACAAATCTTTTCAATTTATCACCTTGATGTGTATATGCGTGAGTTGGTTTTGGATAAGGGTTATACTTTTCATTAATAGTTTCATTTAACAGCTCCCTCAAAGATGCTTCATTTAGTGCTGATTTTTTAATACCTATAAAGATAACTCTTTGCCTAGATTGCGGAACACCAAAATCTGCAGAGTGTAACACCTGAGGCGTCAAAACAATATATCCATTTTCACTAGTTGATGAGAAATCATTTTGAATTATACTTTTCACATTGGCTAGATTAACTAAACCTTTAACATTTTCCGCAATAAACATTTTTGGTTGAGTAATTTCTATTACCTCCTTCATCCACATATATAGCTGACCCCTTGTTTCTACAGAGGCGGTCTTATCATTAATCAGCTCTCCTTTGTGATTTTTATGCGAATCAAAGCCTTTCCTTTTCCCTGCAACACTAAAATCTTGACATGGAAATCCACCCGTAACCAAGTCTACATTCTTCGGAAAAACATTTATCCCCTTACGATGCATTTTTACTAAATCAACAATGCTCTCACTAAAAAAATCATCAACACTATGACCACGTCTTGAAAAGTAATGAACCCAAGCATTTCTTGCGTCTTTCAAAATATCATTTGCAAAAACAGTTTTAAACTTTGTCTTTTTTAGATAAACAAATCCATTTTCAAAGTCCTTTTCAATAAATTGAGGCGTTAATATTTTGTTTACAGAGTTACTTAAGACTGAAAATCCACCCTCGAAACCTAAATCCATTCCACCGCAACCTGAAAACAGAGAAAGCACATTTAAAACTTCTTTTTTAGGTTCACTACACTCTCTTCTCAAGGATTTTGGTTTACAAAACACAATATCTAACTGTGGTTCTTCAATTAATTCAAAATCACTACTTTCTGATTCTATTCGCATTCTAAATATTATATAAAGTTCTTCATTGACAAAGATAAGAAAATTAAAACTAATGCAATTATTAATACTTTCCATATCAAAAGCAATGAGTCCTAGAGAAGAAGAGACTCGCTGGTGCAGATATTTATCTATGCCAATTCTTATTATTATCAATGGCACGGATGGATATCTGCGCCAGCCTGTATTAAAAAGGCTTGATAATGTAAGCCTGTTTTATTTGCAGCTTCAAATATAAACAATATATGTTGATACGTTAAACTTTTCTGGAGTAGAATTGTAGCACTCCCTACTTGTGCTTATAAAAACATCCCCAATACTATTGTCTGAACCTTGATTTGCATGATTCTCTTGATTACTTGATTATATTGAAACTAAACTACTATCATGGGCATCATGCAATCCTTTTATCATGGTTCAGATTGTTGATTCTAAGCAAATTTTTCACAACTTCATCTTTAATTAATATATTTGTAGTTGAGTCAAAAAGTTATACACATAAAAATAACTATACAGTTAATTAACCGCATTCCGGATAAATATAATAGCAATGTTAACAGACAATACACACAGACTATTTAAATTCATTGATTTTTTGCATTCTAATATTGAGAACTTCAATCAGTACAACAAAGTAATATTGGAATGGAAAGAGGCACGTTGGAAAGAAAGTCAGTTAAGCAACCATTACAAAGACATATTAGAAAAAAGAAAAACACTGAAAATTATTGAGGCAAAATGGAGTATCATTTTTTTAAACATCCATACCAGAATTAAAGATGAAGGAATATTTTCAGTATTCGTTGATTTTGATGCAAATGATGTATTTTTTAATCAACAATTTCGTGATATATTTACGCTAAATCACACTTTTGAAGAAACTGACCTAGATAAAATATTGAAAGCTAAAAGACAATACATTGAATTTAGGAATGATGCAACTCCCAATATCTTTAGTTTACCGAGACTAAAGATATTTTTTGAAAGAATGGACATATTAATGACACATATACTTGAACCTTTTTGTGACAAAGGAGACGGAAAAATTCCAGCTATACAAGATATACCTATTGAAGACATATCACCCAACCCTGAAAGTTTCGATATTATTATGCGTCCTGAGGAGGTAAAAGATTTTTTTGATAGTTTGCTAATTAAACACCAAGAAGTAATACAAGAAGACACAGATTATGACTATTTTGCGTATGCAATAACAGGTGAGAAAATACCATTCGACAAACTGCCTTATAAACCTGTAAGGTTGATAGGAACAATTGAAAATATGCATGAAGAATTATTTATTTTGATGACAAAACATAATGTGATATCTGAGAAAAGCAAAACAATTCCACAAAAATATAAGAACTGTGCAGAAAAACTGTTCCTAAATGCGAAAGGAGATCCTTTAAAGTTATACAATCCTAAATAATTCCGCTTTTTTTGCAGAACACTTCATCTACTTAATATACAGCCACTTATAAAAGAAAAAACATTTTTCCTTCTTTTCCGCTTATTACTTTTTTTAAAAACGCCTATTAAACGCTTTGTATTTTCTACTTCCGCTTTTACAAAACATCATTCCGCTTTAAACCATTGGGCGGATTAACATTTTATTATCACCCACTTAGATGTCTTTCTATTATATATTTGTAAGCGTGTAATGCAACGGACAAAGGCAACCCCGTTGAGAGTACAACAATTTGCCAATTGTGTGTGCTTCACAATATAACTAATATATAATCATGAAAAATTGTGATTTCAAGCAAGACAATTATTTATCTAACCACAACGATAAAGACCCAAAATCTTTATCCAACACACAAGTTAACCCTCAAATTGATAATGAAATGAAAATTTCCTATTTCCTATCCCCTATTCAAAATACCCTCCCCTACAAGCACATTACCCTTGGGGATGTGGCAATGGCCATAAAAAGTGGCAAAGCTAAGGGTGCAACCCAAAGCCTCAGAGCTATTGCAGATATTGACAAAGCAAGGCAATACAAAGCAAATAGTTTTGACTATGCTACCTTCTCGGGCACATTTAGCCAACGAAAAGCAAACGCATTAATGGAGTATTCGGGCCTTATGGCACTAGATTTTGATGATGTGAATGTGGCCTATGTGAAGAAAAGACTGCTCAGCCAGACCGATGTTGACACGGTAATGCTCTTTACATCTCCCTCGGGCCATGGTGTTAAGTGGGTAGTACCCTCAACAACCAAAGAAGAGCACAAGCAGGTATTCAGAATGTATCAGCGGTATTGCAAAGACAAATTCGACCTAGAGGTTGATGAGTCGGGAAAAGATATTGCAAGAGCATGTTTTATTCCTTACGACGACGAGGTGGTTTTGAATGAAGAGTTTGCTTTTCGCATGCAACCAAAGTATTGGAACAATACACAGTCCGAAAACACCAAACAGGGTAAGAGAGGACAATCAGATGGTACATCGCCCTTTGATGAATATAATAACAGAGGCGATGTGGTATCGCTACTAGAAGCTCACGGTTGGCGCAAATATGAAACAAAATCAGATACAATAAATTTTACAAGGCCAGGCAAAAAAAGTGGGGTCTCTGCCAATTTTAGATTGTCAGATAAAATATTGTATGTATTTACAGGTAGCAGTATTTTTGAGGGCTCAAAAGCGTACAACCCATCGCAAGTATTCGCCATATTGGAGTGTGGGGGCGATTATAAATTGGGTCGTAAAAAACTACTGAAAATGGGATATGGTGAAAAGTCCACACGCTCTAATTCTGAAGACAATACACTGGATACCGACAAGGCAAATGAAGCATTCGACTTCTACACACCCGATTTTAAAATATCGGCCTCACGTTTGGCAGAGTTTTACAAAAGGAGAGGATTTATGCGCCTATCTGAAGAGGGCATTGATAGTATCTCTATTATCAAAAACAGCAATAAGATATTGAAACCTTTCAACTATAAAACAGACACAATAGCTTTTCTAAAAAAGCATATCAACCATCCGGAAAAGAAAGCCGAAATTGAAAATGAGTTGGTAAATAAGAGGGTTATTGTAGAAAATAGTTGGAAATTGATGGATGGTCAACCCTACAATCTACACAAAGATACCAAAAATGCTATCTACATTCCTTTTAAGAATGGAGTTTGCAAGGTAACCAAAGAGGGCACAGAGATGGTTGACTATAAAAGCAAAGAGATTGCTTTTTTTATCGATAATATCGAGTCGCAAAAACACTATTTCGAAATGACTAATATGGCAAAAAGAGGAATAGGCGATTTCGAAAGATTTCTGATCTATGCAATTGTTGGTAGAGAAACAGATGATATTACCCAGTATGAAATGAATGATATAAGGGCTTTTTATTCAATGATTGGTTACCTCATAAGCAACTACAAAGACCCTGCAGAATCACCTGCAATAATTTTGACTGATAAGGATACTGATGATGAAGCAAGGAGAGGAGGTCGTGGAAAAACGCTACTTACTGATGCAATCAGAACAGTAAGAGGTAATAAAATAAGGGGTGGAACAGAATTCGACACAGGCTATAGACATGTTTTTGGCGATTTAGAAAAACATCACGACATCTATATTTTGGATGACGTACCTGCCAGATTCAATTACGATGCTCTCTACACAAACATTACAGGTGATATCACTGCAGAAGGAAAAGGAACAAAAGCCGTGACCATTCCTTTTAAAGATGCGCCCAAGTTTGTAGTTTCTACTAATTGGGTGGTAAAGTATGACAAAGATGCCGACTCAACCAACAGACGCTTTGTAGAATATAAGTTCTCCTATTTTTGGAACAATCAACATAAACCCGTCAGTTTTTTTGGACATAGATTTTTTGATGAATGGGATGAGGGGGAGTGGCAACTATTTTTTGAATTCATAGTTGCCTGCACCACGCAATACCTCACAACTGGATTGCAAAGAATATCTTATTCTAAAGACGAAGATAATTACAGAATCTATTTCTCTAATGATATTGTATTGGAAGAGTTTGAACGGATATTCGAAGCGATGAGAGAAAAGGGTGCTTTCAATGGTTCATTGTTTTTGGGAGAGTACAGAGGTAAATCACCGCTTAGGAATGAGAAATTTTTCCACAAAAATAATATTCGAAAAATGATTGTAGCTTATGTCGATAAACACAACATCGATATTAGCTATGAGAAAAAAAGCAAGTGGTGGACTTTCCCAAATGTTGACAATGAAAATAAACCAGATGCTAAGCAGGGTAGTTTAGAGATACCTTTTTAGCACTTAGTGACGATAGATTGTCACTGATTACGATAAGTTACGACTAGGGTGACGGTAGTTTTGTCTGTATATCAACGTTTTGACGGTAGTTACGGTAATATTCAATTAACGCACGTAAGAATGGATAAGGACATGGTAGATACTATATATATATATCTATACTAGCAGAATTTACCATATCCACCGTCAACAATATGATTACTAGCACTATCAATCGTCACCCTCACTGTAACCAATCGTAACCTAAAGTAAACAACCGTCACCAACACTTTAATCTCTTGGCGAATGAAAGCGATAAAACAGGCTGGGTGGTTATTAAAACCACAAAAAACATTTCTACCACCAACAATTGCCCTTTCATGTCATGAAAATCATTTTCACCACCGTAGATTTGGTTTTCATGAGGCGAAAATCATATTCACCACCGTAGATACGGATTTCATGAGATGAAAATC